>NZ_JABXEP010000125.1:0-24969 GCF_013372605.1 Myxococcus sp. AM009 | reverse complement strand
CGGGGCGGGGCGGCGGGACGATGCGCTTGGCGCGCAGGTCCTTGATGACCAGCCGGGTGATGGCCTTGAGCGTGTCGAGCACCCCGCGGCCATTGGCGGCGGACGTCTCCAACTCCGGGACACCCCGGGGGTTGAGCTCCTTGCGGAGCTCCTCCACGGGCAGCACGCCGTCCAGGTCCCGCTTGTTCCACTGCATCACCAGTGGGAAGCGGTCCAGGCGGATGCCGTGCTCGAAGAGGTTCTCCTCCAGGTTGGCCAGGGACTCGCGGTTGGCGTCCATGGCCTCTGGCTGCGAGTCCGCCACGAACACCACGCCGTCGGCGCCCTGGAGCACCAGCTTGCGGGTGGCGTTGTAGAAGACCTGTCCCGGCACGGTGTAGAGCGCCAGGCGCACGGAGCAATCGCCCACGCGCTCCACCTTCACGGGAAGGAAGTCGAAGAAGAGCGTCCGGTCCCCCTCCGTGGCGATGGACATCATCTCGCCGCGGTGTGCGGGGCGGACCGTCTCGTAGATCTTCCTCAGCGAGGTCGTCTTCCCGGAAAGGCCCGGTCCATAGAAGACGATTTTCGCGGCCACTTCACGGGCCATCAGATTGACGCTGCTCACGGTGCCAGCTTACCTAGTCCGACTTGACACCTCGCGCCAGTTGACGACGAGACATTCACCCCAGGACCGCGAGGTTCAGCGCTGGAGGTGAGGCCAAGGCCCCAAGGCAGGCTCGCCAGGATGCGCGCCCGCAAGCCCTCCGCGACGGCTCACGCCGCTTTCCGGAAAGGGAAATGCGGCACGAACCGCACGAAACGGGATGAATCCGCTCGTGGGGGGCAGTCGCGGTGGTGAGACGCGCGTCATGCCCCCCTTCGAGCGAGAGGACCTCAAGCGGCCTTCGTTACCTTGCCCGCCTTGATGCAGCGGGTGCACGCGAGAACGCGCTGGGTGCTGCCCTGAACGCTGGCCCGAACCTTCTGGAGATTCGGCAGGGTCCGCTTCTTCGTCTTGTTGTTCGCGTGGCTGACGTTGTTACCCACCAGCGGACGCTTGCCACACAAGTCACACTTCCACGCCATGACCTCTAACTCCTTGAAAACTGGGGCGTTGGACGCCTGCCGATTAAAAGAGCGGCGGAACCTGCCAGAGAACGGCCTGGAAATCCAGCCTTAGATCCTGGATCAGCCCTTGAGCGGATCCTTCTTCTTCAACATGTCCTGCACCAGCCGCGCGGCCCGGATGCCCGAGAGCAGCTCGCCTTCCAGCCCCAGCCCGGGGAGGACCTCGCGGTTGGCGAGCAGGATGTTCTTGGCCGGCGTGCGCTGGGCCAAACCCGTGACACCCAGGAAGGCTTCCGATTCGAAGCTGAACAAGGGGTGCGGCATCAGTCGGCTGCCACGGACCCCGCCGGCGTCCAGGTAGGGGGCCGAGCGCAGCACGCGGTGCTGGGCGGTGAAGGGCATCAGCGCGTCCAGGTATTCGTCGATGCGCGTCGCCAGGCCCTGCAGGTGCTCCTCTCCCAGGTCCCGCGCCGAGGCCGGGACGAAGGCGCCGGCGCACACCACGCGCAGCCCTTCCGTCGCCTTGGCCTCCTTGCCGCCGTGCGCCTGTGTCGCGCGCGCGGGCTGGATCTGGAGCAGCACGGGGCCCAGCTCCGCGTCGCCCGTGTCCAGCAGGGCCAGCTCACCCAGGCCGCGAGGCAGCGCCGACTCCGGCACCACCCAGTTCACGGTGAAGAGCAGGGACTTGGTGTTGGACTGGTCCAGGTGCTCCAGCAGCCCGCGGTGGTGCTTCTTGTCCGTCACCAGCCGCCGCAGCGCGCCCGCGTCCGTGGCCGCCACCAGGCAGGACGCGCGGTACATCGTGTCCGAGCGCATCAGCTTCATGCCCGCGAACTTGCTGCCGTCGAAGGCCAGCTCCTCCACGATGAAGCCCGCCGGGTTGTCGCGCCCGAGCACGTCTCCACCCAGCTCCGCCACGCGGCGCGCGAGCACCTCGCGCAGGCCTTCGTGTCCGCCGGGGAAGTAGGAAGGGGTCGACAGCACCTGGGACATGGCCCGCGTCAGCGCCAGGGGCGCCTCCGGACGGTCCAGGTGGGTGACGAAGGGCAGCAGTCCCCGCACCAGGGACACCGACGCGCTGTCTCCCGTGAGCCGGGGCGGCGTCTCCAGGCCCGGATGCGCCCGGATGAGCTTCTTCAGGCCCCAGCCCTCGAAGAAGCCGTCCGGCGGCAGGGCGGGGCCCGCCTTGAAGAAGGCATCACTGGCTTCGTGCTGCGCGGCGGCGCCGGCCAGGGTGCCCAGCAGGGCTTCGCCTTCCTCGCCCAGCTCGCGCGTCACCTCGGCCTTGCGGCGGGCGGCATCACCATGGAGGTCCATGCGGCTGCGGGACATGAGGAGCTGCAGCTCCGGCGCGTGGGGCCGCAGCGTGCGCTGGACGTTGGCGTTGAGGCCCAGCTCCGTGAGGGCCTCCTCCACCGCGGGCATGGCCTTGAGCGGCGGCGCGACGAAGGGGGCGTAGGGGAGCACGTAGCCGCCGTGCTCGTAGCCCGGCCCCATTCCGTCGTGCTCCACCAGCAGGACGCGGTGGTTGCGCTTCGCCAGGAGGGCCGCCGCGAGCGCACCGCCCAGCTGACTGCCGAGCACGATGACGTCGTAGACATGCCGGGACGGCCCGGCGGGGAGCTTGAGCTTGGCAGAGGACGTCGCCATGAGGCGGGCAACACTACACAACGTGCCCGCCGCTGGCGCCCTTTTCACCACGGCGCGCCCGCGGGGGGCGGGTCAGCGGGCCTGGGCGCTGAAGAGGCGCTGCTCCAGCTCGGGCGGCAGCTGGGTGAAGTCCTGGACCACCCAGTGCGCGCCGGCCTCGCGGAGGTCGGCCTCCGGCGCGGCGGTGGTCAATCCCACCACCGTCATGCCGGCTTCGCGGGCGGACATGATGCCCAGGACAGCGTCCTCGAAGGCGAGGCACTCGGTGGGGGCCACGCCCAGCGCCTTGGCGGCGGCCAGGAAGATGTCCGGGGCGGGCTTGCCACGCGTCACCTGTTCGGCGCCGACGATGCTCGCGAAGAGGGGCCGGATGCCGAGCCCGTCCAGCACCAGCTCGCGGTTGCCCTGGGGCGCGGCGGTGGCGATGGCCGCTGGGACGTGGGCCTCCCGCAGGCGCTGGATGAAGGCCTCCGCGCCCTGGTGCAGCTTCAGGTGCGGCCGGTACAGGGTGCGGTAGTGGTGCTCCTTCTCCTCGGCGATGCGCTCCACTTCATCCGGGGCCACCGGGCGGCCGAGCAGCTGGGGGATGATCTCCTCGTTCTTCCTGCCGGCGAAGCGGCTCTGGAAGTCGCCGGCGGTCAGCGGCAAGCCCAGCTTCCGAGCGAACGAGACCCAGGCCTCGTTGTGGAACTGCATGTTGTCGACGAGGGTGCCGTCCATGTCGAAGACGACGGCACGCAGGGGCGCCAGTGCGGAGGTCATGCGTTCCCCATAGCGCGTCCGTCCCGGCGGCGGGCCAATGAATCCACCCAAGGGGCTGCTCGCCTGATATCCCCGGCGCCATGACGGACGACCTCCTGCTCGAGACGCGTGGCGCGGTAGGCGTGGTGACCCTGAACCGGCCCAAGGCCCTGAACGCGCTGACCCTGGGCATGTGCCGCAAGCTGCACCCGGCGCTCGACGCCTGGGCGGCGGACCCGGCCATCCAGGCCGTCATCATCCGGGGCGCTGGCGGCCGGGCCTTCTGCGCGGGTGGAGACGTGCGCGCGGTGGCGCTGTCGGTGGGGGATGCGTCCGTTGAAGCGGAGGAGCGGGTGTCTCGCGAGTTCTTCCGCGCCGAGTACGGGCTGAACCACCGCATCCACTACTTGGGCAAGCCGTTCATCGCGCTGGTGGACGGCGTCTGCATGGGCGGCGGGCTCGGCCTGTCGATTCACGGCACCCACCGGGTCGTCACCGAGAAGCTGGTGCTGGCCATGCCGGAGACGGCCATTGGCCTCTTTCCGGACGTGGGCGGCGGCTGGTTCCTGCCGCGCTTCCCGGGTGAGTCGGGCACGTACCTGGGCCTCACGGGCGCCCGGTGCGACGCGGCGGACGCGATGTGGCTGGGCTACGCCACGCACCACGTGGAGTCCGCGCGGCTGGACGCGGTGCTGGACGCGCTGGTGCGCGCGCCCTGGGGCACCGGCGCGGCGAGCACCGTGGTGGACACGGTGCTGGCCGGCTTCCACGCGGACGCGGGCACGTCGCCGCTGAGCGTGCAGCACGCGGCCGTCGACCGGTGCTTCGCGGCCGAGCGCGTGGACGACATCCAGCAGGCGCTGGAGCTGGAGGGCACGCAGTGGGCCCAGGAGACGTGGGCCACGTTGCTCCACAGGTGCCCGGCCAGCTTGAAGGTGACGCTGCGCCAGCTCCGGATGGGGCGCACCCGCGGCTACGACGAGATGGCCAACGTGGAGTACCGGCTCAGCCAGACGATGACGGCGCGGCCGGACTTCCGTGAGGGCATCCGCGCGGTGCTCGTGGACAAGGACAACAAGCCGCACTGGCGGCCCACCACGCTGGCGGAGGTGACCGAAGACATGGTGGAGGCGCTCTTCGCGCCGCTGCCTCATGACACGTGGACGCTGCCGGCGCGTCGCGGGTAGGGGCTGTCGCTAAAGGTCCTCGTCGCAGAGGACGGTGATGCCGTCCGCGCGAAGCAGCGCCGTGGTGATGCCTTCGCCCGAGCGGAGCTGGCCGGACTCGTAGACCCGCTGGCTTCCGCACGACGGGCTCTTCTCCTTCAGCAGCGCCACCGTCGCGCCGAAGCGTCGGGCCGCGTCGAGCGCGAGCCGGGCGCCCCGTTGGAAGGCCTCCGTCCGGTCGATGCCCTCGGCGCGCTCGACAGCGGTGGCCCGCCCGGCCCAGACGTCCACCCCCGTGCCTCCGCGCAGGTCCACGGGCGGGCGCGGCACGGGCAGGCCCGAGGCCACCTCCGGGCACACGGGGACGACGTCCTTGTCCGCCAGCGCCGCGAGGACGCGCTCGGAGCGCTGGCAGCGGCCGTCGTACCGGCAGGCCTCGCCCAGCAGGCAGGCGCTGACCAGCACCACGCGGGCTTCCCGGAGCGCGGCGATGCGCTCGTCGCGTGAGGGCGGGGCGCGCTCGCTCACGCCGGGTCGACCGTCGCGCCGGGATTGCGAAGCGCCAGCTCGCCCACCGTGGCCCGCGCGTCCACGCGCGTGCGCGCCGCGTCCAGCGTCACCTTGCCCGTCACCGCGAGCCGCACGGCCAGCGGGTAGAGCCGGTGCTCCTCCGCGAGGATTCGCGCGCTGAGCGCCTTCTCGTCGTCTTCCGGCAGCACCGGCACGGCCGCCTGCGCGATGATGGGCCCCGTGTCGGTGCCCGCGTCCACGAAGTGCACCGTGCACCCTGCCACCTTCACGCCGCGCTCCAGCGCCTGTCGCGGCGCATGCAGGCCCGGGAAGGCGGGCAGCAGCGACGGGTGGATGTTCAGCACCCGCCCCGCGTAGTGGCCCAGGAAGTCCGCGCTCAACAAGCGCATGAACCCCGCAAGGCACACCCACTCCACGTTCGCCCCGCGCAGCGCGTCCAGCAGGGCCTTCTCGAAGTCCGCCTTCGTCGCGTGGGCCTTGTGGTCCACCACCGTGGCCGTCACCCCCGCCTTTCGCGCCCGCTCCAGGGCGAAGGCGGTGGGGACGTTGGACACCACGCAGGCCACCTCGGCGGGGAAGTCCGCGCGCGCGCACACATCCAGCAGCGCCTGCAGATTGCTCCCGCTGCCGGACACGAGCACGCCCAGGCGGACCCGCTGGCCGCTCATGGGTCGATGACCGCCGTGGCCTCGCCCTGGCCCGCCTCCACGCGACCGACCTCGAAGGCCCGCGCGCCCCGGCCGCTCAGCACGCTCAGCGCCTGGGCGACGTCCTCCTTCGCCACGACGAGGATGAGCCCCAGGCCCATGTTGAACGTGCTGAACATCTCGTCGCGGGCCACGCTGCCCAGCTTCGCGATGAGGTCGAAGATGGGCGGCTTGGGCCACGTCTGCTCGCTCAGCACCGCGCGCGTGCCGTCCGGCAGGCAGCGGGGCAGGTTGCCCGGGATGCCGCTGCCGGTGATGTGCGCCAGGCCCTTCACCTTCACGGCCTGGAGCAGCGCCAGGACGTCCTTCACGTAGATGCGCGTGGGCTCCAGCAGCGCGTCCACCAGCGGCCGGTCCAGGCCCTCGGGCGTCGCGTCCAGGGCCAGCTTCCCGTCGTCCAGCAGCACCTTGCGCGCCAGCGAATAGCCGTTGCTGTGCAGGCCGGAGGAGGGGAGCCCGATGAGCGCGTCACCCGGCTTCACGCTCTTGCCATCGATGATGGCGGCGCGCTCCACCACGCCCACGCAGAAGCCCGCGAGGTCGTATTCGCCACGCGCGTAGAAGCCCGGCATCTCCGCCGTCTCGCCGCCCAGCAGGGCGCAGCCGGCCTGCTCGCAGCCCAGGGCGATGCCCTTCACCACCTCGGCGGCGTCGTCGACCTCCAGGCGCCCGGTGGCGAAGTAGTCGAGGAAGAAGAGGGGCTCGGCGCCGCAGGTGAGGATGTCGTTCACCGACATGGCCACCAGGTCGATGCCCACCGTCCCATGGCGTCCGGCGGCGAAGGCCACCTTCAGCTTGGTGCCCACCCCGTCCGTGCCGGCCACCAGCACCGGCTGCTGGTACTTGCCTGGCGGCAGGGCGAACAGACCGCCAAATCCACCGACTCCGCCCATGACTTCAGGGCGCAGGGTGCGCGCGGCATGGGGCTTGATGCGCTCGACGAACGCGTCGCCGGCCTCGATGTCTACTCCGGACTGCTTGTAGGTCGTTCCCACGGGCGGCCTTCTACCCGGCCCCCGCGCCGGTGTCTCGCGTGGCGTGGCGGGTGTCCCACCGTCGCGCACAGAAAAGGGAATTTGACCCGGCGAGTGTGGGCTGATTGACTCCTTTGCAGGATGGGCGCTGAGGAAACCCTCTTTCAACGTTTCGGTAAGGAGTTCCCCCAGGGCACCGAGCTCTTCCATGAGGGAGAGGCCGGCAAGGAGATGTTTGTCATCCAAGCGGGACGGGTGGCCATCTCCAAGCGAGTCCGCGACGTCGAGAAGGTCCTCGCCGTCCTGGGGCCCGGTGAATTCTTCGGGGAGATGGCCATCATCTCCAACAAGCCGCGCAATGCCTCGGCCACGGTCAACGAGGACGCGAGGCTGCTGGTCATCGACCCCAAGACGTTCGAGGGGATGATCCGCGGCAACGCGGAGATCGCCGTCCGGATGATCAAGAAGCTGGCGGAGCGCCTCTCCGAGGCGGACGCCCAGCTCGAGAACCTGCTGCACAACGACCCGGCCAGCCGGGTGGTGCACCGGATTCTCCAGGCCTGCCAGCACCGGGGCCGGCCCCTGGACGAGGGCGTGGAGATCGACTTCGCGGTGCGGGAGCTGCCGCGCCAGATTGGCGTGGGCGAGCCCGCGGTCCGCGCCATCGTGGACCGGCTGGAGCGTTCCGGCCTGGTCGAGCGGGACGGGGACCGGATGACCGTGCCGGACACGGCCGGGCTGCACGACTTCCTCCAATACCTGGAGATGAAGTGGAAGTTCGGAGACCTCTAGCGTGAAGCTGCGAGTCCTCGGCTGCCACGGCGGCGAGCTACCCACCTGCAAGAGCACCTGCTTCCTCGTCGATGACGTGCTGGCGCTCGATGCGGGGGCGCTCACGGGGACGCTGTCGCTGGACGAGCTGTGCCGCGTGGACCACGTCCTGGTGGGGCACAGCCACTTCGACCATGTGAAGGACCTGCCGTTGATGGCGGACCTGGTCATCGGCCGGCGCGACACCCCGGTCACCATCCACGCCTCGCGCGAGTGCGCCCGGGCCCTGCGCGACAACATGTTCAACAACGCGCTCTGGCCGGACTTCACCCGCATCCCGACGAAGCGCCAGCCCGTGCTGCAGATCAAGACGTTCCGGGCCGGGAGCAGCTTCCAGGTGGGCCCCTACACCGTGCGCAGCGTGCCGGTGAGCCACCCCGTGGAGTCGTGTGGCTTCATCATCTCCAACGGCAAGAGCGCCCTGGCGATGAGCGGCGACACCGGCCCCACGGACAAGCTGTGGAAGGCGCTGAACGAGACGAAGAACCTCAAGGCGCTGCTGCTGGAGACGTCCTTCCCCAACAAGCTCCAGTCGCTGGCCGACATCTCCGGCCACCTCACGCCACACACGCTGGGCCTGGAACTCCAGAAGTTCGAGCGCAACGGCGCCTCGGTGCTGCTGTACCACCTCAAGCCCGCCTTCGTGTCGCAGCTCAAGAAGGAGCTGGCCGAGCTGCCGGTGGACGTGCTGGAGCTGGGCGATACCTTCGAGCTGTAGACGCGTCGCGCCATACGGAGGGGTTGACGGCCGAAAGCGACCGGATTAACCCCGCCCACCTCATGGCCTGGTTTTCGAAGAAGCCGCGCATCGCCGTCGACACCGAACCGCAAGCCGAGCCCCGCCCGTCCCGCATGGAGGGCCTGTGGGCGAAGTGCGAGACGTGCGACGAGATCATCTACCGCCAGGAGCTGGAGAAGAACTGGATGGTGTGTCCGCACTGCGAGCACCACCACTACTGGGCGGCGCGCGCGCGGCTGGCGGCGACGCTGGACCCCGACAGCTTCGAGGAGTTCGACAAGGAGCTGGAGCCGCAGGACCCGCTCGGGTTCAGTGATTCGAAGAAGTACAAGGACCGGCTCAAGTCCTCCCGGAAGAACCTGGGCGAGCCGGATGCCTTCATCTCCGGCGTGGGCCGCATCCAGGGCCACCAGGTGTCGGTGGGCTGCTTCGTCTTCGAGTTCATGGGCGGCTCCATGGGCTCGGTGGTGGGTGAGAAGGTGGCCCGCGTCTTCGAGCGCGCGCACGAGCTGAAGTGCTCCGCCATCGTCTTCTCCGCGTCGGGCGGCGCGCGCATGCAGGAGGGCATCTTCTCCCTCATGCAGATGGCCAAGACGTCGGCGGCCATCGCCCGCTTCCGCACCGGCACGCGGCCGTACATCTCCGTGCTGCTCAACCCCACCACCGGCGGCGTCGCCGCGTCCTTCTCGTGGCTGGGCGACGTCATCCTCGCCGAGCCCAAGGCCCTCATCGGGTTCGCCGGTCCGCGCGTCATCGAGCAGACCATCCGCCAGAAGCTGCCGGAGGGCTTCCAGCGCTCCGAGTTCCTGCTGGACCACGGGATGATCGACGCCATCATCCACCGCAAGGACCTGCGGGCGAAGCTGGGGCAGATCCTGGGGCTGCTGGGCTGAGCCCGCCCCGGACACCGGAGGAGGCGCTGGCCTTCTTCACGAAGCTCAACCCCTCCGGCATCAAGCTGGGGTTGGAGCGCGTGCAGGAGGCCCTGGCCGCCCTGGGACATCCGGAGCGGCGGTATCCGGCGCTCCACGTCGCCGGGACGAACGGGAAGGGCAGCACCTGTGCGATGACCGCGGCGGCGCTTCATGCCGCCGGGCACCGCGTGGGCCTCTACACGTCTCCGCATCTGGTGCGCGTCAACGAGCGCATCCGCGTGGACAGCGAGGACATCTCCGACGCGGACCTCGGTCTGCGCATCCTGGAGGTATTGGAGCGCTACCCCAGCGCCGTGTCCTCGCCCATGACGTACTTCGAGTTCGGCACCGTGGTGGCCCTGTGGCACTTCGCCCAGGTCCGCGTGGACGTGGCCGTGCTGGAGACGGGCCTGGGCGGCCGGCTGGACGCCACCACCGCCGCCAGCCCGGTGGTGACGGCGATTACCCCCGTGTCCTTCGACCACATGGAGTACCTGGGCGACACGCTGGCGGCCATCGCCGGCGAGAAGGCGGGCATCCTCAAGCCCGGGGTGCCGTGTGTCGTCGCGCGGCAGGCCCCGGAGGCCCTGGAGGCCATCCTCCGCAAGGCCGAGGAGGTCGGGGCGCCGGTGCGGCTGGAGGGGCGTGACTTCGCCGGCGAGCGTCAGCCCGACGGCGGCCTGTCGTACCGCGGGGCGGCCTGGTCCCTGGAGGGGCTGTCCGTCGCGCTGCGGGGGCCCCATCAACGGCAGAACGCGGCGGTGGCGCTCGCCTGCCTGGAGGCCTTGCAGGAGCGCCGCGTCACCGTGCCGCCCGAGGCCGCGCGCGCGGGCCTGGCGTCGGCGTGCTGGCCGGGGCGATTGGAGGAGGTGGGGCAGCAGCCCGTCCTCCTGCTGGACGGCGCGCACAACCCAGCGGGCGTGGAGGTGCTGCTCGCGTCGCTGGGTGACCTCTACCCGGGGCGTCGCATCCACCTCGTCTTCGGCGTGGTGGGGGACAAGGACCGGGGACCGATGCTGCGAGCGCTGCTTCCCGAGTGCGCCTCGGTGCAACTCACGCCTCTGGAGACGCCTCGCTCGCTGCCTCCCGAGGCCTACCTGGCGGAGGCGCGCGCGTTGTGCGCGGACGTGACTGCCTGGCCGGACGCGGACGCGGCCCTCGCCGCGGCGCGCGAGCGGGCAGCCGCGGATGACCTCGTCCTTTGTACAGGTTCACTGTTCCTTGTCGGGATGATGAAGGCTCGCCTGTATCGAAACCTTGGCGCGATGCATCAGCCGCCGTAGATTCTAGGCATGCGCCTGCCGGACTGGAGAGCCGCCGCGACATCGGGGCCGCCCATCCCCTCCATCGACGAAGTCGACTTCAGGGCGCTTTACTCGAAGACGAAGTACGTCGTGGAGACGGCGGACGGCTGGTCGCTGGTCATCACCCGCTACCGTCCGGTGAAGCAGCCTTTCGCGCAACCGTTGTTTGGTGAGCCCCTGCTGCTGGTGCACGGTTTCTCACAGAACCGGCACACCTGGACCAGCGGGCAGTTCGTCAAGAACCTGCTCTTCTTCGGGGTGGACATCCACATCCTGGAGCTGCGGGGCCACGGCAAGAGCTCCATCGCGTTCCAGAAGGAGCGGGCCGACCGCTTCAAGCGCCCCCTGCCGCCGGACATCGACTACGGCTGGGACATCGACAGCTACTTCCTCTACGACCTGCCAGCGGCGGTCTCCGGCGTGAAGCGCATCACCCGGCGCGAGCGCATCTTCTACTGCGGCCACTCCATGGGCGGGATGCTGGGCTACGGCTACGCCGGCATCCACAACGACTTCGAGGGCCTCATCACCATCGGCTCTCCGGCGGACCTGGGCCGCGGCTTCATGCTGCTGCGCCTGGTGGCGCACGGCGCGCCCCTGCTGGCCGGGATGATCGACCTGACGCTCGCCAGCCTCAACGTGAGCGGCAAGGTGGAGGGGGCGGGGCGCTCGCTGCTCGCGCGGGGCGTGGGCGTGTTGAACAAGGGCCTGGGCCGCCGGCTGAAGCCGCGGGTGCGGCGGACGCTGCGCTTCGACGCGGTGCCGGTGGACATCATCCTCAAGTCGCTGGAGCGCCAGCTCGCGAAGGCGGAAGACTCGCCGCTGTATCAACAGCTCACCACGCGGCTCAACCGTCTCATCAATCCGGAGCGGGTGAGCGCGGATGACATCCGCTGGTTGCTCCGCGAAGGTGGAGAGCGGGAGCCGCGCCGGGTGCTGGAGCAGTTCGCGCGGTGGATTCGCCGGGGAGAGATGGTCTGCTACCGCACCGGCTTCGACTTCAAGCGGGGCTTCGGTCGCATCGAGGTTCCCATGGCCATCATCTTCGGGGACCTGGACCCGCTGGCCTCGCTGGAGTCGACGCGCAGCGTGTATCGCGCCGCGAAGAGTGAGTACCTGCTCTGGCGCCCGGTGAAGGGCAACAGCCACATCGAGCTGACGATGGGGCACGACATCCGGCAGATCTGCTACGACATCAAGAACCTCATCGAGTACGCGCGGACCCACCGGTATCGCTCGCCGAGCCTTCCGCGGCTCCGCTAGACGCGTCTGGATGGAAAGTTGGAGGCACGTTGGTGCGTGATAGCCTCCACGCTCTTTTGTCAACGTGAAGGGGTGTGGTCGATGAAGCTGTTTGCCGCGTGGCTGCTCGGTGTGGTGCTCGTGCCCTTCTTGGCGCTCGCGCAGGCTCCGGCCACGAACCTGAACACCATCACCGCGGTGCAGGTGAATGGTGGGACGGTGACCATCTCCGGCTCGCAGAAGGCCAACTTCACCACGTTCACCATGACGGACCCGCCGCGGCTCGTCATCGACATCTCCGAGGCCGTCTTCACCGACGTTCCCGAGGAGATCCAGGTGGGCAACGGCACGGTGACGGCCATCCGCACCGCCAGCTATGGCTCCGAGGCGTCCTCCATCGCGCGCGTGCTCATCGGCTACGAGCGCGAGGTGGAGGCGGACATCCAGGCCAATGGCAACCAGCTCGTCGTCCGCGTCGCGGGCGGCGGAGGTCAGGCCGTGGCGCAGGCGCCGGACACCGAGCAGCCCCAGGCGGGGAGCAGCGCCGCGGAGGCCGCCGCTGCCGCCGCGGCGGAGCGTCAGGCCCAGGAGCAGGCCGCCGCGGAGGCCGCCGCCGCGGCTCGCGCCGAGCGTGAGGCCCAGGCGCAGGCTTCCGCCGAAGCCGCCGCCGCCGCGAAGCGTGACGCGGAGGCGGAGGCGAATCGTCAGGAGGAAGCGCGGGCCGCCGCTCAGCGTCAGCAGGAGGAGCAGGCTCGGGCCGAGGCGGACCGCAAGCGCCAGGAGGAGGCTTCGCGTGCCTCCGCGCAGGCCTCCGCCGACGAGCAGCGGCGCCAGGAAGAGGCCGCTGCGGCGGAGCGCAAGCGCCAGGAGGAGGCCGCGCGCGCGTCCGCGCAGGCCTCCGCCGCCGACGAGCGCCGGGCCCAGCAGCAGGCCGCCGCCGAGGAGCTGGAGCGTCGCAAGGCGGCGGCCCGGGCCGAGGCCGAGCAGCGGCAGGTCGCTCAGCAGTCCGCCGCCGAGGAGCGTCGTGCCGCCGCGCGGGCCGCTGCGGCGGAGCGCCGCGCTCAGCAGGAGGCCGCCGCCGAGGAGCGCCGTCAGCGCCAGGCCGAGGCGCGTGCGTCCCGGGAGCGCCGCCAGCAGCAGGCGGTGGAGCCGTCCCGGCCGAGCAGCTCCGGCGCGGTGTCCTCGCGCCGCAAGACGCTGACGCTGGTGGGCTTCCAGCAGCAGCCGGGGGCCTCGCGCGTGTTCATCCGCACCAATGAGCCGGTCAGCTACTCCGTGTCGGAGCAGGGCCGCTCCGTGGTGCTGGAGCTGGAGAACACCCGCGTGGACGCCAGCAACAACACGCTGCCGCTGGACACGTCCTTCTTCGCGACGCCGGTGAGCCGGGTGGACCCGAGCGCGTCCGGGCGGGATGTGCGCATCACCATCGAGCTCCGGCAGTCCGCGCCGTTCGAGGCCCGCCAGGAGGGCAACGTCATTTCATTGGACTTCCAGCGCACAGGCCGGTGAAAAGGGCGGGCCGCTCGGCCTGGGCGCGGCATACCCTGCACCCCTGAATGAGCTTCCTCGTTCCGCTCGCCGCCGCGCTGCTGGTCTCCACGTCGCAGGTGCCGCTCACCACCCCGTTGGCGCTGCCCAACGGTGAGCAGGCGCAGCTGGCCGCGGACCTGGTCGTCTATGAAGCGGACACGAAGGTCGTCACCGCGCGCGGCAACGCCGTGCTGCGCACGGAGACGATGCAGCTTCGCGCCGACGAGGTGACGTACGACGAGGTGAACCAGTTCGTCACCGCCTCGGGCGGCGTGATGTTCGTGGGCCCCCGCGGCCTGGCCGCGGTCGCCGACACCGTGAAGATGGATGTGCGCACCTCCGAGGCGAACCTCGAGGGCGGCCTCTTCATGCAGAAGCAGGGCGTCACCCAGGAGGCCCTGTACACGGCGAAGACGCCCCAGGAGCTGCGGGCCATGGGGGAGACGCCCCTGCTCATGAGCGGCTCGCGCATCCGCCGGACGGGAGAGAACACCTTCCTCGTGGAGGACCTGGCCTTCACGCCGTGCAACTGCAGCCCGGGGGAGCCCGGCTGGCGCATGGAGGCCTCGTCGGCCACCGTCGTCCTGGGCGAGCGCGCCACGATGACGCTGCCCGTGGTGTACGTGAAGTCCGTGCCCGTGTTCGCGCTGCCGTGGCTCTACATGCCGCTGTCACAGCGGCGCACCGGCCTGCTGCTCCCCAAGCCCACCTTCTCCGCGCTCAACGGCTTCTCCCTGGAGCAGCCCCTCTTCATCACGCTGAGGCAGAGCTACGACGTGACGCTCACGCCGGGGTACTTCAGCGGCGGCTACGAACTGCACGAGGGCGTACCGGGTGCCCCCGGGCCGGTTCGGGAGCCGCGCTACCTGGGCGTGAAGGGGCCGCGCCTGCTCACCGAGTTCCGCTATGCGCCCAGCGAGCGGACCCGGGGGCGGGCCACGCTGGGGTTCCTCTACGACCTCCGGCCCATCCGGGATCCGCGCAGCTTCCTGTTCTACCGGCGGACGGTGGACGGTGTTGAAACAGCCGAGTTCGTCAATGAGCGACGAGGACTCCGGGGCGAGGCATCCTGGCAGCACACCCAGGACATGGGGGGCGGATGGCACAACCGGGTCGACGCCTCGTTCGTCTCGGACGGCAACTACACCCGCGACCTCACGGCGGACCTCGTCACCCGCGAGTTCACCTACCTGCGCAGCACGGGCACGGTGTTCCAGCGCCAGGACGACCTCTACGCGGGGCTCGACGTGGCGCTGCGCCAGGACATCCGGTGGGGGTATCGCTTCTTCCAGGACAACCGCGTCCCGGCGGCCACGGACCCGGCGCGCCCGGACTTGAAGGGCCCCACCACGTTCCAACGGCTGCCGGCCATCACCCTGGCCCTGCCGGAGCGGCCCGTGCTTGGTGGAATCATGGGGGGCCTGTCGGTGAAGTACCTGCGGCTCGCGCCCCTGCGAGGCGGGTACGGCGACGAGGGCATCGACGGCCTCTTCCAGCCCGACGGGCGCTATGTCCCGGTCGGCTCCGATGCGCGTGACGTGGACCCCTCGCAGTCCGACGGCATCTTCAACTCGAACGACCGTGAAGCTCGCGACCGGGTGGACTTCTTCCCCCGCCTGTCCACGTCCTTCGGCCTGGGCAGTCTGATGCGCGTGTCGCCGTCGCTGGGCCTGCGCCAGGACGTGTGGCTGGGCGAGGTGTCGGGCCGGACGTGGCAGCGGGGCTATCCCATCGCCGGGCTGCTGCTCGAAAGCCAGGTGGCGCGCGTCTTCGAGGGCCGTGAGACGAGCTTCCGTCATGCCATCACCCCCTCGCTGGAGCTGCGCTACGTGCCGGGCGGGTGGGGCCGTCTCCCCTCGGCTGGGACCTCCGGGGAAGACCTGGCCCGCCCCTATGACGAAGTGGACGCCGCGGTGCCGTTCCAGGCCGACGGCCGCACCCAGGGCTTCCTCCACGCGGTGCTCGCCGTGGACCAGACGCTGCGCTTCAAGCGCGGCAACGACATCCGCGAGCCGCTGCGCCTGCGCATCGGACAAGGCTTCGACCTCACCCGGCACGTGCCCGCGGCGGGGAAGGTGGACGACCCGGGGCCCGTGCTGCGCGACACCTTCGCCCGCCTCAGCGCCACCGCCGGAATCCTCACGGCCGCGGGCACCGTTCGCTATGACCCCAACGCGGGCCGCATCTCCGGGCTCTCCGCGGAGGTGAATGTCGACAATGGCAAGGGGCACGCCGTGTACGCGCGCTTCGATGACCTGCTGTGGGCCGGTGGCGCCGCGCTCAACATGGGGGTGGATCCTCGCTCCGTGGGCCCTGATGTGCTTCGCCGCTCGCTGGATACCCTGGTAGGCGGACTATCCCGAGTAGAACCCGGCTTCCCTCCGGCCGAACGGGCTCAAGCCCTCATCGCGGGTACGCGTTTGAAGCTCGGATTTGGGCTGGGAGTGCGGTACGAAGCAATTGTGCAGCCGCTTTACCAGGATTCAAAAACTCAAGAAAACCGCCCTCTGGCTCAGCAGACGTTCGGCCTCTCGTATGGGCCTGCATGCGACTGCTGGCGGGTAGAGGGGGTGGTGACGCTGCGACGGGAGCTGGGGCTGGAATTCTCCGGCATCAACCTCATCGTGGCGGATTTCGGATCCTTTGGTTCCGGAGGCTAGGAATCACCAGCAGTGGGTGGTGGTTCCTCCAACCCCGAAACAGCCAGGAGAAGTACTTCGTGTCGGACCTCGGAAAACGAATTGGGCAGCGCATCCGCGAGCTTCGGACACAGCGGCCGGAGCGATGGACGCAGGAAGAGCTCGCGGAGCGGGCGCAGATCAGCGTGTCGTTCCTTTCCATGATCGAGCGCGGCGAGCGTGTCCCCCATGTGGAGACGCTGGCGGCCCTCGCCAACGCGCTGGGCGTGAGCCTGGGCGAGCTCTTCACGGGAACGGAGCAGACCCTTGCTCAGACGGAGGACCTCCTGCGGCCCCTGTCTGACTTCGCGCGCGCCCGTGGCCTCACCGCCCGGGACGTGGACCGTCTCCTGGGCGTGGCCCGGGTGATGTTCAGCGGCACCGCCGCCTGAAGTGACCCCAGGGATTCCAGGCCCTGGACGCAAGAGGGCTCCGGTCCACCTGTCCTGTCCTTGACTGGACGGTAGGTGGCCCGGGAAGATGCGGAAGATGCGCTGTGCGCTGCTCGCGTACAGCCCGCTTCCTTCATCGCCTTCAAGGAGTTTCCCCTGATGCGTCCGGGTCTGGCCCCGTGGGTGGCCTTCGCGAGCCTGCTGTTCGTTGCATGCTCGCCGTCGGCCCCCGCCACACTTGAATTCGTGGACCAGTCACCGGCTCAGCCGCGACTGGGAGAAATCACCACGCTGCGCTTCCGCGCGGTGGACTCCCGAGGCCAGCCGCAGGCGGGTACGCCGGTGTCCTTCACGCTGGAGTCCCCCGTTCCGGGCATCGAGCTGTCGCCCACCGAGGGTGTCACCAACACGGGTGACGGCATCGTGTCCGTGCAGATGACGGCGCGCGGCGGCCGGGTGGCCTCCGCCGTGGTCATCGCCACCGCTGGCACCGGCGCCGAGATGAAGCGGGCCGTCTCGCCGGTGGTCAGCTTCGCGGGCACCAACTCGAACTCCCGCCAGTTCACCTTCCAGTGCGGCTCGTTCTCCGGCAACGGCTCCGGTCTGCACCACGCCGTGGGCGCCTGGGACGAGACGCGCAGCCTCATCGCGGGCGTGAAGGTCAACTGCATCGCCCACGTGGGAGATCGCAACGGTGACGGCGTGGTGGGCGCGCAGGTGTCCTTCCTCACGGAGGCGGGCACCATCGGTCCCAGCGCCGTGTCCGTCACGGACGTGGTGGGCAACGCGGAGGTCCTCTACAAGACGTCCCTGCCGCTGCCGCAGGACGTGGAGCCGGGCATCTTCACCTGGAACCCGCTGGTGGACGCGACCCACACGGGCGAGTACCTGGCGCCGCTGTGGATGCACCCCTTCCTCTGGGACGAGAACCCCATTGCCGTCTACGGCAACGCCCCGCAGCCCCAGCAGGACCGCCCGGAGCCGCGCCGTCCGGACCCCATCCGCCCCGGCATCGTCCTCAACCCGCGTGACAACCTGGTCTCGCTGATCGCCATCACCAGCGGTGAGGAGGCCTTCGACGACCTCAACAACAACGGCGTCTGGGACACGGGCGAGCCGTTCACGGACCTGACCGAGCCCTTCGTCGACAACAACGACAACGGCACGTGGGACCCGGGCGAGCGCTACGTGGACACCAACGGCGACGGCCGCTGGACGGGCAAGAACGGCGAGCACGACGCCAGCACGCTCATCTGGGTCCAGGAGCGCATCCTCTGGACGGGCATGCCGCACGGGCTGGACAGGGACCAGACGCAGCGGCAGATCAGCCCGCCGCCCAACGCGCCGCCGCCGCTCATCAGCCACTACGGTGGCCTCGCGATTTCGTTCATCGTCTCCGACCCCTGGTACAACCGCATGGCCCAGAACGGCGACGATGACGGTTGCGATGGCGGCGGCACCGGCCCCGTCAATGTGTCTCCGGCCGGCACGGGCATCGCGCTGACCTACCCGTCCTTCAACTTCGAGACGTACGTGGTCAGCGATGCGCACGAGCCGCCCGCCGAAGGCCCGCCGCCGCCGCTCTTCGTCCCCCCGGCGGAGTGGACGGTGTCGCCCATCTGCAAGTACACGGCGGCGCTGCTGGAGGGCCACGAGGCCGTCGTCCAGGGGCCCACCGTCAGAGGCACGGTGGAGTAGCCGCCGCCGTTTCTCCGGGCGGGCCCAGGAAGGCATTGACCCCAGGGCCCGCCCTCCGTAGGTTCTCCACTGGTTGACTGGCGAATCACCCGCCGGTGGAGGACAACCGTGGGTCAGCAGAGCAAGCCGGCGGCGGACGGTGGCACGCGCGAAAGCGAGCGCCGCCGCACCATCCTCCGCGCGGCCATCGACGTGTTCGCGCGCAAGGGCTACCACGGCTGCCGCATCGCGGACGTGGCGAAAGAGGCCGGCGTCGCGTACGGGCTCGTCTACCACTACTTCAAGAACAAGGATGAGCTGCTCGAGACGGTGTTCGACACCGGCTGGAGCGGCTTCGTCACGCGCGTGCGCGCGGTGGTGGAGGGCGAAGGCTCGCTGGCGGAGAAGGTCCACGGCATCGTCGAGGTGGCCTTCGAGGCCTACCGGGTGGACCCGCGCGCGGTGAAGGTGCTCATCCTGGAGATTGCGCGCAGCCCGGCGGGCTCGCGCATCAACCGGCAGACGGCCTTCGTGGACGCCATCCGGCTCAGCTCGGCGCTCTTCCACGCCGCGCAGGAGCGGGGCGAATTGCGGCGGGGGTTGGACCCGCACCTGGCCTCCGCGCTCCTCTTCGGCAACATCGAAATGGCGCTCACCGCCTTCGTCGTGGGGCTGGCCGACGCGCGCGACCCCGACGCGCTGGAGCGGGCGAAGTCGCAGATCGCCGACTCCTTCCTTCACGGCGTCCTCACGGGCGCCCAGGCCGCTGAGGTGTCCGAATGGAAGCCGGAGAAGTCCGCTACGAAGTCCAAGGCCCCCAAGCGCTCCTGACCATTGACCGGCCCAAGGCCCGCAACGCCTTGTCCCCGGGGGTGGTGCGCGAGCTGATGGCCGCGCTGGAGCGGGCCGAGTCCGACGCCGCGGTGCGCGTGGTGGTGCTCACGGGCGCGGGTGAGAAGGTCTTCTGCGCGGGCGGGGACCTGGGCACCCTGGCCGGTGACGCGGGCTTCCTGTCCACGCACGAGGGCCGCCGCTCCTACGGGCGGCTGCTGGCGCGCTTCCAGGAGCTGCGCAAGCCCACCGTGGCGCGCGTCAACGGGCACGCGCTGGCGGGAGGCCTGGGGCTGGTGCTCGCGTGTGATCTGGCGGTCGCCGTGGAGGGCGCGGACCTGGGCACGCCCGAAATCGACGTGGGCCTCTTCCCGATGATGATGATGGCGCTGCTCCAGCGTCACCTGGGCCGCAAGCGCGCGCTGGAGCTGGTGCTCACCGGAGACCGGCTGCCCGCGCGCGAGGCGCTGACGTTGGGGCTGCTCAACCGCGTGGTGCCGGCCGCGGAGCTGGACGCCGCGGTGGGCGCGCTCGCGGGAAAGCTGGCGGGAAAGAGCCAGGCGGTGCTGGCGCTGGGGCGCCGTGCCTTCTTCACCGCGGAGGACCTGCCGCTGCCCGCCGCGCTGGAGTACCTGGCCTCGCAGCTGTCGCTGAACGTGCTGGCGGACGACGCGGGGGAGGGCATCTCCGCGTTCCTGGAGAAGCGTCCCCCGAAGTGGAACGACCGCTGACGGCGGCTACGGCGTGCCCAGCCGGGTGTTGCCGCCCCGGGCGACGCTGGGCGGCAGGTGCGGGAAGAAGTCCAGCTTCAGCAGGTTCGCTCCGTCCACCCACAGCCCGTCCACCTTCACGCCCCAGTGCAGGTGCGGGCCGGTGACGCGGCCGGTGCTGCCCACCTTGCCCAGCACCTGGCCCTGCTTCACCCGTGCGCCCGTCTTCACGTCGATGCGGGACAGGTGGAAGTACGCCGTGTAGAGCCCCGCGCCGTGGTGCACCAGCACGGTGTTGCCCGCCGCGTAGTTGTCGCGCGCCATGACCACCGTGCCATCGTTTGCGGCCTGCACCGGCGTGCCCGGGTCCCCGTCGATGTCCACGCCGAAGTGCTGGCTGGACAGCTTGCCGTTGAAGGTGCGGCGGTCGCCGAAGGGCGCGGTGATGCGGTCCTCCCGCGGCCACGCGAAGTTCCGCGAGAAGTGCGGCGCGCTGAAGTCCTGGGCGAAGGCCGCCGCGAAGGCGCGGCGGTCCGCGGCCATGCGCCTGCGCACCGACGCGGGCGGCTTCACGTACTTGCCGGCCACGCGCAGCTCGCGTGACGGGTAGCCGGACTCCACGATGTCCAGCGTGCCTTTCAGCTCCACCCGCGGCGCGCCCGGGATGACAGGGCCCATGGCCGTCACCTCCGCGGCGCCGGGCGTCAGCTCCACCGGCAGGCCGGAAACGGCCAGATAGCCATCGCCCCAAGGGAAGAAGCGCAGCGCGCGTCCGGCGAGCGTTCCGGTGGGAGGCGCCGTCACGCCGCTCACCCTCACCAGCACCGGGTCTCCCGGCTTGGCCGCGGTGGGCTGCAGCGTCAGCTGGGGCGGGGCCTCCTGGGGGGCGTTTTCGCTGGACGCGCCCGCGGGCACCGGGGCGGTTTCGGTCGCACCGGCCTTCGCTCCAAGTGCGAGCAGGGCGAGGAGCAGGAAAGGGGACTTGGAATACTTCCGGCCGGGTGCGTGCGAAGACATGGGCCGTTTTTACACCACGTCGCGCGCAACTCTTCCCGGGGTGTGGTGTTGATTCGCCGCACGCTTGCTCCGCCCCTCGAAAGCGCTCGGCATGTCGCCTGGGTGGGAGGACGGCCGCACGCCTCCTCTGCGCCAGGCCGACGCCAGAGGTTGTCGGTACTTGGACGACGCATCCTGTCCGCGCGCCGCCTGCCTGGCCGCAGGGCAGGCGGGCCACCAGGGCACATTCCGTCAAGGCGTACCCGGGGGACTGGGGGCTTCCTAGCTTCTGAACGGACTCGTTGACTGGGAGATTCGCGGATGCCTCGTCCCTATAGCTTTGACCACTACCAGGTTCCGAAGACGCTGCCGGCGCCGAAGCGAAGCCTGCGTCGGCAGGACAAGGCGCGGCTGGCCCATTCCAAGGCGCATCCCGAGGCCATGGAGAGCCACGAGGGCGTTCACTACGGCAAGCGCTTCGCGGAGACGGAAGAGCGCTACATCGCGCATCAGATGGAGGCGCAGTTGGAGGAGCTGGCGCGGCCGGAGCCGGACGCCAAGTTCTCTCATGGCCCGGAGTTCAAGGCGGCGGGTGGCGCGTCGAAGCGCAAGGCGCGCCCGACGTCCGCGCCTGTCGTGGGAGGAACGGCGCCGATTGGCGCGCTGCCCCCCACGCGCGAGCAGCCGCCGCGCGGGCGCCTGCCGGAGCTTCGCGACGAGGTGGCGCATCAGCTCCAGGCCCTGCGGGGTGGGCTGGGCGACGCCGTCAAGGCCGTGTCCCGGCTCATCCTGCTGCCCGTCACGGTCGTCCGCATGGCCGCGGGCCGCATCCTTCCGCTGTCCTGACCTGGGTGAGCGACGCGCGTGGAGCTGAGTCTCGTTTCGTACAACATCCATAGTGGTATCGGGACGGACGGCCGCTTCGACCTGGGCCGGGTGGGCGCGGTGCTCCGCGAAGTGGACGCGGACATCGTCGCGCTCCAGGAGGTCGGCGACTTCCGCGCGGTGACGCCTCGGGAGGACCAGCCAGAGCACCTGGCGGACATGCTCGGGTTGCACATGGCCTTCGGCCCCAATGTCGTGCGCAACGGCCGGCGCTACGGCAACGCCATCCTGTCGCGGCTGCCCATCCTCAAGTCGAAGAACTACGACTTGAGCGTGGGCCGCCGCGAGCCGCGGGGCGCGCTGCGCTGCGACCTGGACATCGGGGAAGGGCAGCAGCTCCACGTCTTCTCCCTCCACCTGGGCCTGCGCCTGGGCGAGCGGCGCAAGCAGGAGGCGCTGCTGCTGTCCTCGGACATCCTCCGCGATGCCGCGCGGAAGGACCCGTTGGTGGTGTGTGGAGATTTCAACTATTGGGGCAACGGCCCGGTGCCCTCGCTGGTGCGCGAGGCCATCCACGACGCGGCGCTGGAGCTCGGCGCGCCCGCTCGCACGTACCCCACGCGCCTGCCCCTGCTGCGGCTGGACCGCATCTTCGTGGACGCGGGCGTCCGGCCGCTGTCCATCCATCCTCACCGCACGGAGCTCAGCCGGGTGGCGTCTGACCACCTGCCCCTCGTGCTGCGCTTCGAGAGCCCCATCGCCGTGGAGCCTTCCGTCTCTCCCCCGGTGCAGCTCATCGGGTAGACTGGGCGGATGGGCTGGCGCGCGCGTTCACTGGCCGACGCTTGCGGGTGCCGGACAAAAACTCCGTGACGTGGTTGTCGCGGAACGGGTGCATGCCTAGGTTGGCCCGCACCTGAGAGGCCGTATGCGTCGGCCGGAGAGCGCATGCACGTGGGAAGTGAACAGGCGGAGCGCGGAATCTCCGCGCTCGTCGGGCGCATGGCCGACGGCTTCAGCCGGCTGGTGACGCAGCACCTGCAACTGGCGCGCATGGAGCTGGCCGAGGACGTCAAGGCCACGGGCCTGGACGTGGCGATGATCGTGGCCTTCGTGCCCTTCATCCTCGTGGGTTATGGTTTCGTGTGCGCGGCGCTGGCGGCGTGGCTGTCCACGTGGTTGGGGTGGCCCGGAGCGCTGGCCGGAATCGGCCTGCTGAATCTGGTGGGCGGCGTGGGCGGCGCGATGTGGGCGGTGAACCGGCTGAAGGCGCGCCGGATGATGGACGATTCGTCACAGGAGCTCTCGCTCAGCGTGGCCGCGCTCACCAACACGGCCCCTGCCGCATCCGCGAACGCGCTCCAGGGGACGAACAGTGAAATCTTCAAGGAGCCCCCGCATGGCCGGTAGCAATGGACAGTCCAAGGCCTACGGCCCCCGCAGCAGCGCGGACCTGCGCGCCGAAATCGAGCGCACGCGCGCCGAGCTGGCCACGTCCGTGAGCGCCCTCCGCGAGGAAGTGGCCGTGGCCGCCGACTGGCGCCAGTGGGTGAACCGCAATCCCTACGCCTGCGTGGGCGCCGCCTTCGTGGTGGGGCTGTGGCTGGGCTCGCGCGACTGACGACTTCCGTAGTACCCCCAATGAGGAGCTGACTTCGATGGAGATGAATCCGCAGCAGATGGCCGACAGGGCCCGTGAGTTGCAGGACCGCGTGGTGCCGCAGATCGACGAGGCCCGTCAGAACATCGTGGACCTGAACCACCGCGTGGTGAGCTTCATCCGCGCCAATCCGGGCACGTGTCTGCTGGGCGCCGTGGCCGTGGGCTTCCTCGTCGGACGCATTGCCTCGCGCCGCTGAGCCGCGCGCTGGAACCACACGAGAGGGTGAACGCATGACGACGTTTCCAGGTGCATCGAGCAATGGCACGCCGCAGGACCCGCAGGGGGGCGGCTTCGGGCAGCGGGTGGACCACATTGGCAGCGACGCGCAGCAGCTCTGGTCCGACGCGCGCAGCGCGGTGACGGACTTGGGGCAGACGCTGGACCTGCGCGGACGCGTGGAGCGCAACCCGTACGGGATGATGGCGGCCGCCGTGGGCGTCGGCTATCTGCTGGGCGGCGGGCTCTTCACGCCGCTGACGGCGCGCATCCTCCGGCTGGGCGTGCGCCTCGCGGCGCTGCCGCTCGTCAAGGATGAGCTGATGGGCATGGCGGAAGCGGCCTTCCAGGGCTATCAGACTGGACGTGGTATGGCTGATCCGGGCCCGCAGGGCTCCGCGTCGGCGAATGCCAGCTCCGCAGGAACTCCTCGCCCGCCGACGTACTGAGTCCGGGCTCTCCTCCACCCCACAACCCCTGGAGTCGCAAATGGTGAACTTCAACAACCTCAAGAAGCTGGACAAGGACGACCTGCTGCACCTGGTGGGCCTGGAGACGCGCCGGGACACGGTGGACACGCTCCTGCCCGTCGTGGGCGCCTTCGCCGCGGGCATCCTCGTGGGCGCGGGCCTGGGGCTGCTGCTGGCGCCCAAGACGGGCAACCAGCTGCGCGATGACCTCCGTCAGCGCCTGCACACCGGCCAGGAGTACCTGTCCAACGCGGTCGGCCGCTCGTCCGAGGGCGCGGCGCAGACGGGCCCGCAGGGCACCGTGTCCCGCACCTCCTGATTCGCGGCATCCGCCGTACACGGCCCCGGACGGGGCCATGGGCCTCCATTCGCGCCGGCGACGGCCGCGGGTGGGGGCCTTCCCGTTTGGAGCCGGTTAGAGTCCACCGCCGTGAGCGAGACGACGCAGGGAGGGGTGGTGAAGCCCGCCGGGGCCAGCGAGGGCGTGCGCCCGGACGCGGCGCTGGCGCGGCTGCGCGCGCTGGAGACGCTGGAGTCCGGCTACGAGGCGTGGCTGGAGCTTCAGGTGGAGCATGCGGCGTCGCGGCTGCGCTTCCGCGAGGAGCGCGAGCGGTTGGAGCAGCAGGGCTCGTTCCTGCTGGGCGCGGTGCGCGCAGCGGGGCTGACGCCGCCGTCGGGCGCCGAGCCCGCGCTGGTGACTCCGCCGGCCGCTCCGGGGGACTTCCTGCGGGACGCGGAGGACAAGCTGACGCAGGCCCGCGACGCGCTTGCCCTGCGCGAGGCGCAGAGCGAGGCGAAACATGCCGAGGCCTTCGCGGAGATTCGTGCCACGCTCAAGGACCGCATCCAGCGCTACCTGAGCGCGAGCCGCCCGTCCCTGACGTTGCTGCTGCGCCGCGTGGGGACGGAACGCGCGATTCTCCATCTGAAGCGCGTGTCCGGAGACACGCCCGTGCTGCTGTGCTTTCTGCTGACGGGCAGGATTCCGTCCCGGTACGGCTTCCTGCTGGATGACTCCACCGAGGACGTGTCGCTGCCGCCCGCGCCGCTCTACGCCGATGAGGGCGTGGCCGCGGAGGAGGTGCGTCCGGACGCGGCGGGGCTGGAGGCGCGCGTGCGGCAGCGACACGTC
>NZ_JABXEP010000124.1:0-25143 GCF_013372605.1 Myxococcus sp. AM009 | reverse complement strand
CTCCCCCTTTGACGCCCCACCCGGCCACTGCTCATCCAGGGCCGTGCAGCCATCACCGTCGCCGTTCCAGGCAAACGCACCGCGGAAGCCCCGGCCATCCGCGTGGATGGCGCCCGCGTTGTTCACCGCGCCCTGTGACAGGAAGGCCACCACGCCGCCCGTCGCCCCATCCCACGGCGCCGCCACGATGCTCCCCGCGGCGTTCACCGTCACGCTGGTGTACTCGGGCACCCGAATCGCCTGCGTCCCGGTGGCTCCGAAGGCCACCGTGAGTGGCTGCGTGAAGTTGAGCCGCGTCGCCGTGAGGCTGGCAATCCGCGCGAACTCCCAGCGGCCCACCGGGCCTCCCACCAGGTTGATAGGCGTCTGACTCCCAGACGCGGGCGCCGCGAGCCCCGTGGTCTGGTGCACCATCACCAGGTTGCCCACCGAGAAGCCCGTGGTCGAGGCCACCGTCACGAAGCTCTGCCCCGCGGGCACGGCCGCTGTCACGCGCGTGTAGGTATTGATGGACGTGTTGGCGGCGTTGATGGTCAGCGCGCCGACGGCCCCGCTCCCCAGGCCGACGTTGTCCACGGCGGCCATCGCCACCGGCCCAAGCAGCGCCGCGCACAGCAGCGCCAGGGGTGCGATGGCCAGGCCAAGGCGCCCTTGGAAAACCCGACTAAGCAGGGGGACGTAAAAGGTCGTTCGAGTCATAAACCTGGGGTCGTTGGGGGGGTATGGGCCCAGCGGCAAATGCCGCACATAGCAATCCGAGAGCCAGCCGCTGTCCAATCTACGACCCTCGGTATTCCGAGGATTTCAGCGCCCTGCTCAAGGGGTAGAGCCCGCCCCATCCGAACCACGGATCCAGATTCCGGAAACTGGACCGATTCGCGCCTCCAAGAGGGCAACCCACCAGGTCCTCTGACGCGTCAAACCAGGACGCTGACGCGTCAGTCGGGACGCGGAGTGTGGCCCTCGGCCAAATAAAAAGGGCCCTCCTTTCGGAGAGCCCTTGGGCGACGCGGTGGGCGCTCGGCCCGGCGCGTTAGAAGATTTCCTCGAGCCACTCGCGCATGCGGCCCTTCACCTTCTTGTACACGTTCTCCTCGCGGATGCGGAACATGCGCCGGTCCAGGTGGCGGGCGCCGTAGACGACCAGGCCCACGCCGGTGGCGTACATGGGGCTCTTCACCACGTCCACCAGACCGCCAATGCCACGCGGCATGCCTCGGCGAACGGGCAGGCCCAGGACTTCCTCGGCCAGCTCCGGCATGCCGGCCAGCAGCGTGGAGCCACCCGTAATCACCACGCCCGAGGCCAGCAGGTCCTCGTAGCCGCACTTCTGGATTTCGCGGTGCACGAGCTGGAAGATCTCCTCCACGCGCGGCTCCAGGATTTCGCAGAGAATCTGCCGCCCGAGCACGCGGGGCTGACGCCCCCCGACGCTGGGCACTTCAATGGTGTCGTCCTTGCTGATGAGCGACGACAGCGCGCAGCCGTACTTCTGCTTGATGCGCTCGGCCTCGTGCGCCGGGGTGCGCAGGCCAATGGCGATATCGCTGGTGAGGTTGTTGCCGCCCAGCGCAATCACCGCCGTGTGGACGATGGAGCCGCCAGAGAAGATGGCGATGTCCGTGGTGCCGCCGCCGATGTCGACGAGGCACACGCCCAGCTCCTTCTCGTCCTCGCCCAGCACCGCCTCCGCGCTGGCCAGCGGCTGAAGGACGATGTCGGAGACGTTGAGCCCGGTGCGGTTGGCGCACTTGACGATGTTCTGCGCGCTGGACACCGCGCCCGTGACGATATGGACCTTGGCCTCCAGCCGGACGCCCGCCATGCCCAGGGGCTCCTTGATGCCGCCCTGGTCGTCGATGATGAACTCCTGCGGAAGGACGTGGATGACCTCCCGGTCCAGCGGAATCGCCACGGCCTTGGCCGCGTCGATGACGCGGGCGATGTCCGCGTCGCGGACCTCCTTGTCCTTGACGGCGACGATGCCCTGGGAATTGAAGCCCTTGATGTGGCCTCCGGCGATGCCCGTGTAGACGTGGGAAATCTCCGCCCCCGCCATGAGCTCCGCTTCTTCCACCGCGCGGCGGATGGAAGAGACGGTCGCCTCGATGTTCACCACCACGCCCTTGCGCAGACCCTTCGACGGATGCGTACCGATGCCGATGATGTCGATGCCGCTGTCGGTCAGCTCTCCGACGATGGCGCAGATCTTCGTCGTGCCGATGTCGAGGCCGACGATGATCTCCCCCGACTTCTGCTTCGCCATGACAACCCTCCCAGGCCCCCCACTCTCGTGAAAGGGGCGCGTCCTCTTACCGCATCGAAGCCCCGCTCCTCTCGGACGCGGGGCTCGAAATCTTCACCGCCACCCAGCCGGGCCGGGCACGGTTATCCAGGTGAATGATCTCCGCTGCAAGCCCCCTCGCACCCAGTTCGCGCCGGACGCGGGCAAGACGTTGCAGCTTGACCTCTGAATCTCCTTCACCCAGGCGCACTTCCTGACCGGACGCCGTCACCAGCGCCAGGCTCTGCGCCTCCAGGCGGACCTCCGACAACTGTTCGGCCTTCTCGGGTGACAGCCGCGCGTACGCGCTCGCCACCGCCAGCGCCGAACGCAGGCGCTCCCGCGCCGCCGCCGGGTCCGCCACATAACCTTCCCGGTCCAGGCCCGTCACCAGGGGCAAGTCCAGTCCGTCCCCGGGCGTCACCCGCTTGAAGGGCTCACCCTCTTCGTCCAGGACGTACAGCTCCCCCAGCACCGCCATGGCCACCGGCGCGTGCTCCGTCACCTCCACCGACACGCGGTTGGGGAACCGGCGCGTCACCTCCACCGTGCGCAGCCAGGGGTGCTGGTGCATGGCGCGCTCCAGCGCGTCCACGTCCAGCTTCCACAGGTTCTGCCCCTTCGTCAGCGCCGCCAGCCGCAGCAGCTCCACCCGGGAGGCGCGCTGGAGACCGGAGAAGGACACCGCCTCCAGGTCGAAGCGCGGCGACGTCAGCGCCCACTCCCGCAGCGCCACCCCACCCCACACCAGCAGCCCGGTGCCCAGCGTCAACCCCAGCACCCTGAGCACGCCCGGCCCGTGCGAACGCACCGCGCCTCGGACCGCCTCTTTCTGCTGGGCGGCGTCCTGACGGCGGCGGTTCTTGGATTTTCCGAAGGCCATGGGGAGAAAAGGATTGACGCATGCTGTGCGCGGTTGAGGAGCCGCGCCAGTTTTTGGCTACAGGCACGTCGCTGTAGCGCAAGCCGCCACACAGACGCTTCGGAAATTTTCGAGGGAGGCCGACGCCGAGTTGCGCCGGGCCGAAAACCGGACGCTCAGGCCTTGAGACACGCGCCCAGCAGCAGGCGCTCGCACAGGGCGGGGAAGTCGATACCGCGCCCCGCGGCAATCTTGGGCAAGAGGCTCGAGGCCGTCATGCCCGGCAGCGTGTTGGTCTCCAGGAGGAACACTTCCCCTCCGTCGGTGACGATGACGTCCGACCGCGAGCCCCCGCTACACCCCAGGGCCTGGTGCGCGGCCAGGCACACCTCATTCACCCGCGCGTACTGTTCTGGAGGCAGGGGCGCGGGGAAGAGGTACTGCGTCCCGGTGCCGGCCTTGTACTTCGCGTCATAGTCGTAGAACTCGCGCGCGGCGCGGACCTCGATGACGCCCAGGGCCTCATCGTCCAGCACGCCACCCTGCACTTCGCGTCCCTTGACGAACTGCTCCACCAGCAGGGTGCCCGCGTACTTCGCCGCGTCCGTCACGGCGGCCTCGTAGGCGTCCCGCGTCTTGCAGATGTGCACGCCCACGCTGCTGCCTTCGCGGCTGGGCTTCACCACCACTGGAAACGGGAAGGGCAGGCTGTCCGCCGCCGCCAGCGCCGACGCGGCGTCCCGGAAGGAGCGGTACGCGGGCGTGGGGATGCCGTGGGCCACGAAGACCTGCTTGGCGTACACCTTGTCCATGCCCAGCGCGGAGGCCAGCACGCCGCTGCCGGTATAAGGAATGAAGAGCGACTCCAGCAGCCCCTGGAGACAGCCGTCCTCGCCATAGCGCCCGTGGACGGCCAGCCACGCCACGTCCACCTGCTCCGCCGCCAGGCGCGCGGGCAAGTCCTTGCCCACGTCAAGCTCCACCACGGTGTAGCCCAGCCCGCGCAGCGCCCCGGAGACGGCCTCGCCGGTGCGCAGGGACACGTCGCGCTCCGCGGACATTCCGCCCAACAGCACGCCGACACGCTTCTGCTTGAGCTCGTCCTTCGTGAAGGCACCGCGGTTCGGAGTCACAGGAAGTCTCCCAGGCGCTTGACTTCGGGTTTCATGTCGACGCCGGACTGCTCGCGCACCCGCTGCCGCATGAGGGTGACGAGTCCCAGCACGTCGCGGGCGGTGGCGCCGCCCAGGTTCACAATCCAGTTGGCGTGCAGGGTGGACACCTGCGCGCGCCCCAGCGAGTACCCTTTCAGGCCCGCCAGTTCAATCAGCCGCCCGGCATGGTCGCCTGGCGGGTTGGTGAAGACGCTGCCGAAGTTGGGCTGACTGAGCGGCTGTGTCCGCTTCCGGTAACCCAGGTCCGCGTCCATGACGGCCTTGGAGGCCACCACGTCCCCCGTGCGAAGCGCGAAGCGCACCCGGGTGACGACGCCGCCCGGCGGCAACTCGGAGTGACGGTAGGCGTGCGGCACCTGCGCCTTCGTCAGCCACCCCACCCCGTCCGCCGTGGCCACCTCCACCGCCTCGATGACGCGGAAGGCCTCGCCATTCTTGGTGCCGGCGTTCATCGACACCGCGCCGCCCAGCGTGCCGGGGATGCCGGCCAGGAACTCCGCGCCCACCAGCGCGTGCGCCCGCATGACGTTGATGAGGCGGACGATGGCCGCCCCCGCGCCCAGCGTGAGCCGCCCTTCCTCGGGGCCCACGTCGGCCACCTCCGGGAAGAGGTCTCCGGGCAGCTTCAGCGTCAGGCCGGGCACCCCACCGTCGCCCACCAGCGTGTTGGCGCCGCCGCCCAGAATCGAGACGGGGACACCCTCCTCGCGCGCCAGCTTCAGCAAGGCCACCAGGGCGTCCGGCGAGCGCGGGCGCACCAGGGCTTCCGCGGCGCCGCCGGCCCGGACGCTGGTGAGCGGCGCCAGCGGCTCGCCCGCCTTCACCTCGCAGCCCCCCAGCGACTCCACGCGCGCCGCCAGCGCCGTCTTCACGCCCGCTTCCACCATGGCGCTAGTCCTTCGACAGGGGGGTGGTGCGCAGCAGCTCGAGCAACTCCGGCCCCACGTGGGTGATGTCACCCGCGCCCAGCGTCAGCACCAGGTCACCCTCGCGCAGCCGCGGCAGCAGCGCCGCCGGCAGGTCCGTGCGCTTCTCCACGAAGGCGACGTCGCGGTGGCCGTGGGCGCGGATGGCGTCCGCCAGCGCGTCACCCGTGGCGCCCTCGATGCGCTCCTCACCCGCCGCGTAGACGCTGGTGACGAAGAGCACGTCCGAATCATTGAAGGAGGTGGTGAACTCCTTCATCAGGTCATGCGTGCGCGTGTAGCGGTGCGGCTGGAAGGCCACCACCACCCGGCGCCCGAAGGCCCGCCGCGCGCCGGCCAGCGTGGCCAGCACCTCCGTGGGGTGGTGCCCATAGTCGTCCACCACGATGATGCCCTGGGCCTCGCCGCGCACGGTGAAGCGCCGCTGCACGCCGCCGAACTCGGCCAGCGATTCGCGCACCGTCTCCAGCGGGATGTCCATCTCCTCCGCCACGGCGATGACGGCCAGCGCGTTGAAGGCGTTGTGCGCGCCCACCATCCGCACGCGGAACTCACCCAGCGCCTCTTCCCGGCGGTAGGCGTGGAAGCGCGTGGTGAAGCCGTCCAACTGGATGTTCTCCAGCCGGTAGTCCGCCATGTGCGAGCTGCCGTAGGTGACGAAGCGCTTCTCGATGCGCGGCAGCAGCGCCTGGACGTTGGGGTTGTCCAGGCACAGCACGTTGAGGCCGTAGAACGGCACCCGGTTGCAGAACTCCACGAAGGCGGACTGGAGCGTGTCCAGGTCGCCGTAGTGGTCCATGTGCTCCGGGTCGATGTTGGTGACGATGGCGATGGACGGGTGCAGGTGCAGGAAGCTGCCGTCGCTCTCGTCGGCCTCCACCACCATCAGCTCGCTCTTGCCCAGCTTGGCGTTGGAGTCGAGCACGTTCACCTTGCCGCCCACCACCGCCGTCGGATCCAACCCCGCCGCGCTCATCACGGTGGCCACCATGGACGTCGTCGTCGTCTTCCCGTGGCTGCCAGCCACGGCGACCGCGTACTTCAGGCGCATCAGCTCCGCGAGCATCTCCGCGCGGGGGATGACGGGAATCTTCCGCTGCCTGGCGGCGACCACCTCCGGGTTGTCCTTGCGCACCGCGGAGGAAGTCACCACCACGTCCGCCTGGACCAGGTTCTGCGCGCGGTGGCCTTCGAAGAAGGTCGCGCCCATGCGCGCCAGGCGCCGGGTGATGTCGCTCTCGCGCAAGTCCGAGCCGGACACCCGGTAGCCCATGTTCAGCAGCACCTCGGCGATGCCACTCATGCCGATACCACCGAGCCCCACGAAGTGGACCTGCGCCGCGTGGCGCGTCTTGAAGAGGCTGGGGGGCTTGTTGCGCGTCACGAGTGGCTCCTGGGGGCCTTCTTCTCGGCTTCGATGGGGGTGCGCTCGCGGCCGTTGGGGCCCCACGTCTGGACCATCAGGTCCACGCACACGTCCGCCAGCTCCTTGGCGGCCTCGGGACGGCCCAGCAGGCCCGCCTTCTTCTCCATGCTCTTGAGGCGCTCGGGGTGGCTCTTCAGCTCACGCACCGTCTGCGCCAGCTTCTCCCCGGTGAGCTCCGACTCGCGGAACATCAGCGCCGCGCCCGCGTCCACCAGCGCCCGCGCGTTGACGGCCTGGTGGTCGTCCGTGGCGTGCGGGAAGGGAATCAGGATGCTGGCCTTCTTGCAGACGGTCAGCTCCGCGAGCGTCGTCGCGCCGGCGCGACAGACGACGAGGTCCGCGCGGGCATAGGCGCTGGACATGTCGTCGATGAACTCCACCACCTCCGCCTGGAAGCCCTTGTCCGCGTAGCCCTTGCGCACCGACTCCAAATCATTCTTCCCCGTCTGGTGGACGAAGTGCAGGCTGTCCTTCAGGTCGCCCAGCGAGTCCAGCGCCTCGGTCATCCGCTGGTTGATGCCCCGCGCGCCCAGGCTGCCGCCGAAGACGAGCACGGAGAAGCGCTCGTGCGCGACGTGGCTGCGCAGGTAGTTGTCCATCAGCTTGCGGCGGATGGGGTTGCCGATGAGCTGGACCTTCTTCTCCGGGAAGAAGGCGCGCGCCTCCTCGAAGGCGATGAACACCACGCGGACAATCCGGCCCAGCACCTTGTTGGTGAAGCCGGGCAGCGCGTTCTGCTCCTGGATGGCGGTGGGGATGCCCATCAGCCACGCGGCCAGCACCACTGGCCCGCTGGCGTAGCCGCCCACGCCCACCACCACGTCCGGCTTCTGCCGGGCGAGGATGCGAAAGGACTCGATGAAGGCCAGCGGCAGCGCGAAGAGCGCCTTGAGCAGGGCCAGGAAGCCCTTGCCCTTGAGGCCCTGCACCTTCACCAGCTCCAGCGGATAGCCCTCCTTCGGCACCACGCGCGCCTCGATGCCACGCTCGGTGCCCACGAAGACGACCTCGTTGCGGTGATGCCGTGTCACCACCTCTTCCGCCAGGGCGATGCCCGGAAAGAGGTGTCCGCCCGTGCCCCCACCCGCGATGAGCACCTTCATCATGCCGCCACCTCCCGCATGTCGGTTCCCACCCGGCTGGGCCTCGCGGCCCCCTGGGTGTTCGCGCTCAACGACAACAGCACTCCAGCCGCGCCCATCAGCACCACCAGCGATGAACCTCCGTACGACACGAAGGGCAGCGTCAGCCCCTTCGTCGGCAGCAAACCCATGGCCACGCACATGTTGACCGCGGCCTGGAACGCGATGATGGAGCTGATGCCCAGCCCCAGGTACGTGCCGAACGTCTCCCCCGCCGCCAGGCTGGCCCGGACGCCGCGCCACAGCACGACGCCGTAGAGCACCACCAGCAGGCCCACGCCAATCAGGCCCGTCTCCTCGGCGATGATGGAGAAGATGAAGTCGGTGTGGGCTTCGGGCAGGAAGAAGAGCTTCTGCCGTCCGTCGCCCAGGCCCAGACCCACCACGCCGCCCGAGCCAATGGACATCAGCGATTCGGCCACCTGGTAGCCCACGTCATGCCGGTGCGCCCACGGGTCCATGAAGGCCAGGATGCGCTTCATCCGGTACGGACTGGAGGCAATGGCCACGTAGGCCAGGGGCAGCGCCAGCAGCACCATGCCCACCAGGTAGCTCAGCTTCGCGCCGGCCGCGAACAGCAGCACGAAGAGCATGAACACCAGCAGCACGCTGCTGCCGAAGTCGGGCTGCATCATGCAAAGCAACACCAGGATGCCGCACAGCGCGAGGTGCGGAACGAAGCCCACGGAGAACTTCGCCACCTTCTCCCGCTTCTTCGCCAGCGAGTAGGACAGGTAGACGACCCAGGCGAACTTCGCCACCTCCGCCGGCTGCAGGCCAAAGCCCGGCAGGCGGATCCACCGCCGCGCGCCACCCGCCGTGCTGCCGATGCCGGGGATGTTCACCAGCACCAACAAGACGATGGCCGCCAGCAGCAGCGGATAGGCCCAGCGCGCCAGCCGGCGCCAGCCGACCTTCATGGCCACGGCCATGGCGCCCAGCCCCAGGCCCGCGGCGACGAGCTGACGCTTGAGGAAGTAGAGGCTGTCGCCCAGCTTGTCCTGCGCCAGCACCGCGCTGGCCGAGTACACCATCACCAGCCCGAAGCTCACGAGCCCCAGCACCGCGCAGAGCAGCACCGGGTCGAAGCGCACGAGGGCGGAGGACGGAGAAAAAGGGTTCTTCATGCCGTCACAGCGCCTCCACCAGGCGCTTGAACGAATCGCCCCGGTCCTCGAAGTTCTTGAACTGGTCGAAGGACGCGCACGCGGGCGACAGCAGCACCGTGTCCCCCCGCTCCGCCAGCGCCCGCGCCCGCGCCACCGCCTGGGTCAGGGTGCCGCACGCGTGGACCCGCGCCGCGCCGGCATAGGCCTGGGCCAGCGTGTCCGCGTCGTCGCCGATGGTGAGCACGCCCTTCACCTTGCCCCGCCCCGCCTCCACCATGGGCGCGTACGACGCGCCCTTGCCCTTGCCGCCGGCAATCAGCCACACGTCCCTGGAGAACGCGCGCAGCGCCACCAGCACCGACTCCACGTTGGTGGCCTTCGAGTCATTCACCCACTCGACGCCCTCCAGCACGCGCACGCTCTCCAGCCGGTGCGGCAAGCCCGGGTAGCCGTCCAGCCCCGCCTGCACCGCGCCGGAGGTGACGCCGCCCAGGCGCGCCAGCAGCGCAGCCGCCATCGCGTTCTGCGCGTTGTGGGCGCCGCGCAGCGCGCGGTTCGTCAGCGTGTAGTGCTCGCCCAGGAAGTCCAGCCGGAAGCCGCCCGGCTCCGCCACCGCCAGGCCCGCCAGCGCCGGGGCCTCCGTCACCGGCTTGCCCGTGAGGCTGAAGCCGTACACCGGCGCCTTCGCGGCGCGCGCCAGGCCCAGCACGTCCGCGTCGTCCGCGTTCACCACCGCGAAGTCACCGGCCTGCTGCTGCTGGAAGATGCGCGCCTTCGCCTCGCCGTAGGCCGCGTGGCTGGGATAGCGGTCAATGTGGTCCGGCGTCAGGTTGAGGATGGCCGCGCCTCGGGGGCGCAGCGCGCGGATGCCCTCCAACTGGTAGCTGGACAGCTCCACCACCAGCGCGTCCCATTCGCCCGGAGACATGGCCGCCTCGCTGAAGGGCCGGCCCAGGTTGCCGCCCACGAAGGTGCGCTTGCCGCCGCTGGCGAAGAGCGTGCCCGTGAGCGCCGTGGTGGTGCTCTTGCCGTTCGTGCCGGTGATGCCGAACAGCGGCACGCTGGACAGCAGCCGGCCCGCAAGCTCCACCTCGCCCCACACCGCCACGCCCGCCGCGCGCGCGGCCTGGATTTCCGGCAGCGCCAGCGGCACCCCCGGGCTCACCACCACCAGGTCCTGCGACGCGAGCAGCCCCGGCGGCGTGGGTCCGGACACCAACGCGGCGCCCAGCGCCTTCACCTCGTGGGCCACCGAGCCCAGCGTGTCCTCGCCGCGTACGTCCAGCGCCGTGACGTCCGCGCCCTGCTGACGCAGCAGGCGCAGCGCGGCCACGCCGCTCTTCGCGAGCCCGAACACCAGCACCTTCTGACCGGACAGCGCCAACGTCATGGCCGTGCCACCTCCGGGTTCAGCGGAGCTTCAGGGACAGGAGCGCCACGCCACCACAGAGGATGGAGACGATCCAGAAACGGACGATGATCTTCGGCTCGGCCATTCCCTTGAGCTCGAAGTGATGGTGCACCGGCGCCATCTTGAAGACGCGCTTGCCCGTCATCTTGAAGGACGTGACTTGAATCATCACGCTCAGGATTTCGGCGAAGAAGATGCCGTGGATGATGGCGGACACCACCTCGTTCTTGGACAGCACCGCCAGCCCGCCCAGCGCGCCACCCAGCGCCAGCGAGCCGATGTCCCCCATGAAGACGGAGGCCGGGTAGGTGTTGAACCACAGGAAGGAGATGCCCGCGCCGACGATGGCCGCGCAGAACACGGCCAGCTCCGCGCCGCCCGGCACCTGGAGGATGCCCAGGTACTGGTACAGCGGCGTGGCCACCAGCTTCGACACGCCGCCCACCACCTCCGAATCCGCGATGCTCAGCGTGGTGCCCGCGACGTAGCAGAGCACCGCGAAGGTGATGCCGGACACGATGGTGGGGACGATGGCCAGCCCGTCCAGGCCGTCCGTGAGATTCACCGCGTTGGACGTGCCCACGACGACAATCCACGCGAAGAAGACGTAGAACCAGCCCAGGTCCGGGTTGAACCAGCGCGTGGGGATGAAGGGCAGCGTCAGCTTCGTGTTGATGAGCAGCGTGGGCCCGAAGGAGCCGTCCGGCAGCGTCCACGTCGTCAGCAGGCCGAACACGGCGACGAGGAAGAAGAAGGTCTGCAGCACCATCTTCTTGCGCCCGGCCAGGCCCTTGGAGTTGCGCTTGGACAGCTTGAGCCAGTCATCCAGGAAGCCGATGAAGCCGTAGCCCAGCGTCAAGAGCAGCATCACCCACACCGCGCGGCTCTTCAGGTCCGCGAACAGCAGCGTGCCCGCCGCGATGCACAGCAGGATGAGCGCGCCGCCCATGGTGGGCGTGCCCTTCTTCTTCTGGTGCGAATCCGGCGTGTCCTCGCGCACGTTGCTCTGGCCGTGCTGCTTCAGCCGCAGCCGGGCGATGAGCCTGGGCCCGATGAGCATGCCCAGGAGCAGCGCGAACACGCCCGCGGCGATGATGCGGAAGGTGGGGTAGCGCAGGAAGTTGAGGACGCGCCCCGCCTCCGTGTTCTGGATGACCTCGTAGAGGAGGTACAGCACTAGTGATTTCCTCCGGGGGCGGCCGTGCCCGTCAGGGCGGCCACCACCCGCTCCAGCCGCATGCCGCGGCTGCCCTTCACCAGCACCACGTCACCCTCGCGAAGCCGCGGCGCCAACCACGCCATCAGCGGCTCCACGTCGGTGAAGTGGGCGGCGGATTCACCCATGGAAGCGGCCTCCCACCCCTTCACGGAGCGGGGACCGAAGAATGCCGCCAGCGTCGCGTGCGCGGGGACCTGGCCGCCCAGGCGCGCGTGCTCCTCGAGCTCGCCCGGCCCCAGCTCCAGCATGTCCCCCAGCACCGCCACGGCCCGGCCACCCGCGGGCACCAGCGTGCCCAGCGTCTGAAGCGCGGCGTCCATGGAGGCCGGGTTGGCGTTGTAGGAGTCGTCGATGACGGTCACCCCGTGCTGCCCGTCCACCACGTTGAGGCGCCGCGAGTACGGCCGCGCCGACTCCAGGCCCCGCACGCACTCCTCCGGCGTGTAGCCCAGCGCCAGCGCCACCGCGAAGGCCGCCGTCGCGTTCTGCGCGTTGTGGGGCCCCACGAAGCGCAGCCGCACCGGCCACTCGCGGCCCAGGTGCCGCACCGTGGCCACCATGCCCTCACGGCCCAGCGTCTTCACGTCCCAAAGCCGCACGTCCGCGTGCTCCGCCCGGCCGAACGTCAGCCGCTGCGCGCCGCTGCGCGCCGCCTGCGCGGGGATGAGCGCGTCGTCCACGTTCACCACGATGGTGGTGCCGTGCCCCATCTCCTGGAACAGCTCGCCCTCCGCCGCAGCCACGCCCTCCAGGCTGCCCAGCCCCTCCAGATGTTCGGGCTGGACCACCGTGATGACGCCCGCGTCCGGCTGGACGACGCGCGCCAGCCGTTCGATTTCCCCTGGCTGGTTCATCCCCACTTCGATGACCGCCGCGACGTGGCGCGGCTCCAGCCGGAAGAGCGTCAGCGGGACGCCAATCTCGTTGTTGAGGTTGCCCTCGGTCTTCAGCGCCGGCCCGCGCGTGGCCAGGATGGCGCCCACCATCTCCTTGGTGGTCGTCTTCCCGTTGGAGCCCCCCACCGCGCACACCGGAATCCGGAAGCGCTGACGGTGGTGCCGTCCCAGCGCGCCCAGGGCCCGCAGGGTGTCATCGACTTCATAGAGCGTCAGCCCGTCGGGCAGCGCGGGCAACGGGCGCCCGCGCGCCACCACCGCCCCGGCCGCCCCGCCCTTCGCCGCGGCGTCCACGAAGGCGTGGGCGTCGAAGCGCTCACCCACCAGGGCCACGAAGAGGCACCCGGGGGTGAGTGCCCGGGTGTCGGTACAGACGGCAGCGTAGGCGGCCCGGGCCGGGCCGCCACGCCGGGTCGCCCCGGTCGCCTGCACCACCTCTTCGTCGCTGAAGGAAGCTGCCATGGTGTGAGAGATGGGCGGGTCGACGGGGCTTGGGAGGCTCGGGCTCAGCCAGCGGTGCGGTTGGCCAGCGCCTTCGCGGCCACCTGCCGGTCGTCGAACGCGAGCTTCTCCGCGCCGACCTGCTGGTACGTCTCGTGGCCCTTGCCCGCGATGAGCACGACGTCGTCCGCGGACGCCAGGCTGATGGCCTGTTCAATCGCCGCGCGGCGGTCCGCGTCGACCAGGTAGCCCTTCTCACCGCTCTTCGCCTTGCCGGCGGAGATGCGGCGCAGGCCGCCCTTTTCGATGCCCGCGGCCACCTGCGAGATGATCTCCTCGGGGTCCTCGGTGCGGGGGTTGTCGCTGGTGATGACGGCCAGGTCGGCGCCCTCACCCGCCACCGCGCCCATCAGCGGACGCTTGCCCTTGTCGCGGTCCCCGCCGCAGCCGAACACCGCGATGACGCGGCCCTTGGCCAGCGAGCGCGCCGCCTCGATGGAGCGCTTGAGCGCGTCATCCGTGTGCGCGTAGTCCACCAGCACCGCGGGGGCGCCGGACGGACCGTAGTTCTCCACGCGCTCCATGCGGCCAGCGACCGGCATCATCCGCTCGATGCCTTCCTGCACGTCGCGCCGCGCGAAGCCCGCGCCCAGGCCCAGGCCCACCGCCAGGAGGATGTTCTCCAGGTTGTGGGGCCCCAGGAGCTTGCTCTTGAGCGGGATGTCACCCGCGGGCGTCTTCAGCACGCCCTTGATGCCCTGGAGCGAGAAGCTCACGTCGGCCACCGAAATCTCCCCGGAGCCCTGACGGCTGAACTTCCACGCCATGCGCTTCTGGCCGCGCTGCTCGTTGTAGATGCGGCTGGCGTAGGTGTCGTCGCCGTTCACCACCGCCACGCCCGTGGCGGACAGGTTCTCCGAGAACAGCTTCCGCTTGGACTGGAAGTAATCCTCCATGTCCTTGTGGTAGTCGAGGTGGTCCCGGCTCAGGTTGGCGAAGCCCGCCGCCTTGAAGGTCAGCCCGTGCACGCGCTCCTGCGCGAGCGCATGGCTGGACACCTCCATGATGACCGTCTCCACGCCCGCCTCCACCATCTCCCGGAGGATGCGGTGCAGCTCCAGCGGATCCGGCGTGGTGTTGGCGCACTCCACCGTGCGGCCGGCGAACTTGTAGCCCAGCGTCCCGATGACGCCGGTGGCCGCGTACGCCGCGGTGCTCATGGCCTCCAGCAGATAGCTGGCCGTGGTCTTCCCGTTCGTCCCGGTGAGGCCCAGCAACGTCAGCTGGTCCGCCGGGCGGCCGTAGAAGTTGGCCGCGATGAGCGCCAGCGCCTTGCGGGCGCTGCCCACCTTGAAGAAGGGCACCTGCGAGGACGGCACCGGCTTCTCCGACACCACCGCCACGGCGCCACGGGACACGGCCTCACCGATGAACTGGGCCCCATCCTCCTTCGTGCCAGGAATGGCGACGAACAGGTCTCCCGGCTTCACGCGCCGCGAGTCCTGCGTCACCCCGGTGACGTCAACCGCGGAACGGCCGCCCGAGGTCTGCTCGGCACCACATCCTGCGAGGACATCCGTCAGCTTCATCTCTTCCCCTTCACACGCATTGCAAGAGCGGGGCCTGGAGCGGACGCGGCGTTATTGCCGCGCGGCGAGCTCCAGCGTCACCCGGGCCCCCTTCTCCACCAATGAACCGGCGGGGGGGGTTTGAGATACCACGCGTCCACTGCCCAATACCTGTGGCTCCAGCGCCGCGGCGAGCAGCTTCACCACGGCCTCACGTCCTACTGCTCCCTGAAGGTCCGGCACACGTACCGTGCCGGGTTCAGGGGTCTCCGTCACCGCGTCCGCCAGCGCCGTCCGGGCGGCTCCGGAGGCCTTCGCCCCCGGCTTCGCCGCGGCAGGCGCGGGTGACACGGCGGCCACGGCCACCTCGGGTGCCACCGTCCGGGACGGGGGCACTGCCAGGTGAGCCATGGCGGCGGTCGCAATCTCCTTGAAAGCAGGGGCAGCCACGGTCCCCCCGTATACGTCCGTCTTGGGTTCGTCCACTACGACAAGAATCACTGCTCGCGGAGACTCGGCCGGTACCACTCCAATAAAGGAGGCGATCCGCTTGTCCGAATACCCCCGCGCCACCGGGTCTGCCTTCTGCGCGGTGCCCGTCTTTCCGGCCACCCGGTAGTCTTCCATGGCGGCCCTGGTGGCCGTCCCTCCCTTGACCACCACGCTTTCAAGCATGCCCACGACCTGCCGGGCGACCTTCGCGGAGACCGCCCTGCGCAGCTCCGTGGGACGGTTTTCCAGCAGAACGACACCGTCCGGGTCCACCACCTTCGACACCAGATAGGGCCGCATCAGCACCCCATCGTTGGCCAGCGCACCATAGGCGGCCGCGATCTGCACCGCCGTGGCCGTCATCCCCTGCCCGAAGGATTGGGTGGCCAGGGAGACCTCCGCCTTCGGGAACGGCAGGACGCCGCGCCCCTCGCCCGGCAGGGACAGGCCGGTGCGCTCGGCGAAGCCGAAGGCCTGGTAGCCCTTCACGAACTTCTCCCGCCCCAGGGCCTGGGCAATCTTGGCCATGCAGATGTTGGAGGACACCTGGAGGATGCCCCGCGGCGCGAGCCAGCCGTAGGAATGGGTGTCGTTGATGGTGTGCCGGCCCACCCGCCAGGCGCCGTTCTCACAGAAGAAGAGGCTGTCGGCGGTGATGGCCTTCTCCTCCAGCGCCGTGGCCACCACGAAGGACTTCAGCGTGGAGCCCGGCTCGAAGGTGTCCAGGGCGGCGCGGTTGCGCATGCCCGAGCGCGTGCTGGACTCCGGCGTGTTGGGGTTGAAGCGCGGGTGGTTGGCCACGGCGAGCAGCTCGCCCGTGCGCGGATCCAACACCACCGCCATGCCGGCCACGGCCTTGGCGTCCTCCACCGCGCGGCTGAGCGCCTTCTCCGCGACGTACTGGATGTGCCGGTCCAACGTGAGGGTGACGGCGGCGCCCTGGCGTTGGAGCGGATCCAACGCGCCCTGGACCAGCAGCTTGCGGCCCTTGGCGTCACGGAAGCTGGACGTGGAGGAGTTCTGCCCGGACAGCTCGTCGTGGAAGGCCAGCTCCAGGCCCTCCAGGCCGCGGCCGTCCATGCCCACCGTGCCCACCACGTGGGCGCCCAGCTCGCGCTGGGGGTAGAAGCGCTTGGGCTCCTTGGAGAAGCCCATACCCGGCAGCGCCAGCGCCTTCACCGCGGCGACCTCGGCGGGCTTGGCCTGGCGCTTCACCCAGGCGAAGCGCCTGGCCCGGGCCAGGCGCGCGCCCAGCTCATCCGGGTCCAGCTTCAGCGCCCTGGCCAGCGCCCGGGACGCGGCCTTCACGTCGGGCAGCATGGACGGGTCCACCCAGATGGAGTCCACCTCCACGCTCTGGGCCAGCGGCGTGCCACGCCGGTCGAAGATGTCGCCGCGGCGGGCCGGAATCTCGATGTGCCGGACGTACTGGTCCTGCGCCATGCCGCGCAGCTTCTCCTGCTCGAAGACCTGGAGCTGCACCGCACGACCAAAGGCGACGCCGAGCAGCATCAGGAACAGCCCGAACAGCAGCCGTACCCGCAGCTTCAGCCACTTCGCGTTGGGCTCTGGAGCCCGCGCCGCCTTGAAGTCTCTCACCGACCCGCTCCGGCGCGGCCCGCCACGCGGACGGTGGGCTGAGCGGCGTCTGGGGCTTCCGCGCGCGCCCCGCCGCCACGCGCCGGCTTCTCCGCCGACAGCGACACCACGGCGCCGCCGCGCGGCATGGCCATGTTGAGCTGCTCGCGCGCCACGCGCTCCAGCCGGCCCGGCGCCTTGAGCGTGGCCAGCTCCAGCTTCAGCCGGTCATTCTCGCGCGTGAGGATGCGGCTCTCCGCCTCCTCGCGCGACAGGCGGTAGCCCATGTCCACCACCAGCACCCGGCTGCTGACGTGGAGGATGCCCACCGCCGCGAAGAGGGCGAAGAGGCACACGGCCGGCAGCAGGTGCAGCAGCACACCGCCCACCGACACGGAAGCACGCAACGCCGACACCCGGGAGTGCACCTTGCTCATCGGAGTTTCTCCACCACGCGCAGATGCGCGCTGCGTGAACGGGGGTTGGCCTCGACCTCCGCCTCGGAGGCGGCCACGGCCTTCTTCGTCACCAGGGCGAAATCCCCCACCCCGCTGCACACGCACACCGGCAGGCCCGGCGGACAGGTGCAGCGCCCCGCGAGTGCGCGGAACGCCTCCTTCACCTTCCGGTCCTCCAGGGAGTGGAAGGCGATGACGGCGGCGCGGCCCCCCACCTTGAGGAGCCCGGGGATGGCGGCCAGCAGCGCGTCCAGCGCCTCCAGCTCACCGTTGACGGCCATGCGCAGCGCCTGGAAGGTCCGGGTGGCCACGTGGATGCGGTTGGGCCACGCCTTGCGCGGCACCGCCCGCTTCACGACCTCCGCGGCCTCCAGCGTGCGCGTGGGCAGCGCCTTCTTCAGCTCGCGGGCAATGGGCCGGGCGAAGGGCTCTTCACCGTAGTCCTTGAGGATGCGGACCAGCTCGCGCTCGTCCGTGGTGGCGATCAGCTCCGCCGCCGTCGGGCCGTCCGGCCCCATGCGCATGTCCAGCGGGCCGTCCTTGGAGAAGGAGAAGCCGCGCTCGGCCACGTCCAGCTGCGGCGACGACACGCCCAGGTCCACCAGCACCCCCTCCACGGGCAGCAGGTCCGCGGCGACGCGGGGCAGCTCGGCGAAGTTGCCGGCGCGGCCCTGGAAGCGCGGGTTGGCGCCCAGGCGCGCGGTGGCCGCGGCGAGCGCCACCGGATCCCGGTCCACGCCGACCACCGTGGCGCCCGAGGCCAGCAGCGCCTCCGAGTGGCCACCGCCACCCAGCGTCCCGTCGATGATGACCTTCCCCTCCGCCGGCCGAAGCAGCGCCACTGCTTCCCGCAGGAGGACGGTCTGGTGCTGGAAGTCCGAAGCCGTCACGGGCCGTCAGACGAAGGGTGCCCGCGCCAGCGCGAAGGCGGCTCGGGCATCGTTCATGTGCGGGTAGATTTCGAAACAGTCGTGCGCGCCGGCCGCGCGGAAGATGGCGGCCAGGTACGGCGACAGCCCGGACAGCTTCACGTCCCCACCGGCGCGGCGGAAGACCTCCGTGCGCGCCATCAGCGGCCTGACGCCCCGGTAGTTCAGGTGCCCCACGTCCCCGAAGTCCAGCACCACCTGACGCGTGCCGCGCTGCAGCTTGCGGCCCAGGTCGTCGCACAGCTCGAGCAGGTCCTGCTCGCTCAGCTCGCCCTCCAGCATGAGCGTCTCGACACGGCCGGCGGCCATCGCCGCGCCCGCCAACCCTGGCCGAACCTCCAGAACCTGGTTCATACGCTTGCCACCCTCCCGGTACTTCGGGGTCCTGTCGACTTTCCCGTCACGCCTGCCGCAGCTCGGCGAGCACCTTCATCACATCCGCGGAGGTCGCTTCCTGGCGCGCTTCTTCCTGCGCCTTCGCCCATCCCTCGCGACTCCACAGCTCGATGACCTTCACCATCCCCGCCCACACCACGTCCTTCTCCAGCCCCGCATAGGAGCGGAGCGTCGGAGGGATGAGCAGGCGTCCCAGCTTGTCCAGCGGGCACTCCTGCGCGCTGGCCACGTACAAGCGCATCAGCGTCTTCACCCCAGGCTCCATCGGGTTGCGCTTGGCCAACGACAGCTCCAGCGCTTCCCACTCCCGCACCGGATAGGCGTGGAGGCATCTGTCGAGCGCCGTCGTGAGGATGAGCCTCTCGTCATAGGCGCCCACCAGCGTGTCCCGGAGCTTCGCCGGGAGGCTCGTCCGCCCCTTCGCGTCGATCTGGTGCTCATAGACGCCTCGGAACACGCGGGACGATCCACCTTTTCAGCCCGATGAGGGATGAACCTCCACTCCTTCCCACTCCTTGCCACTTCCGGGCGGCATACATACGCGCCCCACCTGGGGGGGTCAAGAAACCGCAACAGGTTGAAACAGCGGTTTGTCCGCGCCCGACGTCCGGAAAGGTCGTCACACCTGGAAGGTCCAGTGGTTGGCGCCGTACGACGCCCTACCTATTGCGCTGGGGTAAACTTGAGTTCCCCCCGGACCCAGGCGCAAAGTGTCAGTCGCGTGAACACGAACGTTCGGCTGAAGGTGGCATACAAGACGCCGCAGACCCTGGTGGGGGAGTACACGCGCAGCGTCGGAATGGGGGGCGTCACCTTGGAGACGCGCCGCAGCCTGCCGCTGGGGACTCGCTTCACCTTTGAACTGCATGCGGGCGGCGTGCCCCGGCCCGTGGAAGTGCTGGGGGAGGTGGTCCAGGTCGTCCCGCACCAGGAGTCCCAGCGCTTCCTCCTCACCGTCCGCTACGGGGTCGGAGAGGACCGCAGCGCGCTGGACGCCGTCCTCCAGCGCATCTACGCCGCTGAGGAGCACGCCGGCTTGCGCCGCTTCCCACGGCTGCCCTTGTACCTGCGCGCCAGCGAGGCGGCGCCTTTGTCACCGGGCTTCGTCGTCCGGGACATCTCCCGGGGCGGCGTGGGCCTGGAGGTGCAGGCCCCTGCCCTGCCGCGCCAGGTGAAGGTGGGCACGCCCTTCCTCCTGGAGCTGGACTTCCGGGAGGGGCCCATGCTGCTGCACGGCGAGGTGGTGTGGACCTCCACGGTGCCCCGGAAGAGCTCGGGGACGGTGACGCCGGGCTTCGGCGCCACCTTCGGCAGGCTCCGGCCGGACATGCAGCAGCGGCTGGACGGCCTGCTGTCCCTGGCGACGCTGCCGCCCGCCCCCTGGAAGGCCCGGGTGAGCTTCGGCATGGAGGCCGTCGCGCGGATGCCGTGACGGCCCGAAGGCCCCCGCAGGCTACACCGCGCCCAGGGGGTAGCCGCCCGCGGACTCCAGGGCCGCCACCACCGTCTCCCGCAGCGCCGCCGGGTCATACGGCGTGAAGACGTCCAGCGTGCCCAGGCGCTTCAGCTCCTGGTCGAGCGCGTCCCCCTTCAGCGTGGCGCACAGCGCGCGGCGCGTCCTGTCGTAGGCGCGGGGGATGGCGTCCAGCGCATAGAGCTGCGTCATCGCCACCCGCACCGGCGCCAGCGCGCCGCCGCCCTTCGCGGCCTGGCGGGTGCGCGTCACCATGGAGTCCAGGGCGAAGGCGTCCATGACCACGTCCGCCAGGGCCGCGAGCACCTCCTGGTGCTGCTCCAGCGCCGTGCCGAACGTCTCCGCCGCCACCCGCAAGCCGTGGAGCGCCAGGTGCTTGGCGGCCTCGGCGGCGACCTCCTGCGGGGCCAGGGCATCCCGCACGCGCGCCTGGGGCCGCTCGCCCCGGGACAGCGCCTCCGCCACGTCGCCGGCCATGGCGAACAGCGGCAGGTCGCCCTTCACCGCGCGCTTGAGGAGCATGCCGGTGATGAGCATGCGGTTGATTTCGTTGGTGCCCTCGAAGATGCGGTTGATGCGCGCGTCGCGGTACGCGCGCTCCACCGGGTACTCCTCGATGTAGCCGGCGCCACCGTGGAGCTGGACGGCGTCATCCACGAGGTGGCCCAGGGACTCCGAGCCGTGCACCTTCATGATGGAGGACTCGATGGCGTACTCCTCCACCGCCGCCAGGAGGCGTGCTTCGGAGTCCAGGCCGCGCGTGTCCCCCTGCCCCAGGCGCGCGTCCACGAGCCCCGCGGTGCGGTACGTCATGCTCTCCACCGCGTAGACGAGCGCGGCCATGCGGGCCAGCTTCTCGCGCGACAGCGGGAACTGGACGATGGGCGCGCCGAACTGCTTGCGCTCCTGCGTGAAGCGCAGCGCGCTCTGGAGCTGGAGCTTCATGCCCCCCAGCACGGCCGCGCCCAGCTTGAGGCGGCCGTAGTTGAGGATGTTGAAGGCAATCTTGTGGCCCTTGCCCACCTCGCCCAGCTGATTCTCCACCGGGACGCGCGCGTCCTCGAAGTAGAGCGGGCAGGTGGAGGAGCCGCGGATGCCCATCTTGTGCTCCTCCGGCCCCACGGTGAGGCCGGGCGTGTCCTTCTCCACGATGAAGCCGGTGAACCGGTCCCCATCCACCTTGGCGAAGACGATGAACACGTCCGCGAAGGCCGCGTTGGTGATGTAGAGCTTGGAGCCGTTGAGAATCCAGTGCTTGCCGTCGGGGGACAGCGCCGCCTTCGTCCTGGCGCCCAGCGCGTCGCTGCCGCTGCCCTGCTCCGTGAGCGCGTAAGCCGCCACCCACTCCCCCGTGGCCAGCTTCGGCAGGTACTTCGCCTTCTGCGCGGCGCTGCCGAACCAGACGATGGGCAGCGTGCCGATGCCGGTGTGCGCGCCGAACGTCACCGACCACGAGCCGTTGAGGCTCATGGCCTCCGCCAGCAGCAGCGACGTCGTCTTGTCCAGGCCGGTGCCGCCGTAGGCCTCGGGGATGTCCACGCTCAAGAGGCCCAGCTCGCCCGCCTGCCGCAGCAACCGGCGCAGGAGCGCGGGGTCCTTGGCTTCGATGCGCTCGGACAGGGGGAGGACCTGCTCACGGGAGAACTGGAGCGCCGTCTGAAAGAAGAGGCGCTGCTCCTCCGTGAAGGTCTCCGGTGTGAGGATGCGGGCCGAGCCCACCTCCTCGAAGAGGAACGCGCCACCGGGCGCATGCCCCCGCTGCGAAGCGGCCTTGGATTCGGCATCCATGAACATCCCTCCAGCGGGCGAGCGCGCCCCGCCCTGGAGCCTGAATCTAGATCCTCCGGCGGGAAGTCGCCCGCGAAGACCCGGCGAGCCCGCGCCAGTCCACGCGGAGGGGCGGGCGGTGCCCTTCACGTCAGCCGAAGCAGGTCGTCCTGGACCCCGCGCACGCCAGGCTACGGACCGCCGCCTTCGTTGTCGGCCTTGGCCCGAGCCCGCTTGCCCCGCGCCACCTCGGTGGCGAGCGCCTCCAGGCGCGGTGTCCAGAACACGCGGAACTGCTCCAGCCACGCGTCGACCTGCTGAAGCGGCGCCGGGTCGACGCGATAGAGGCGGCGAGTTCCCTCCGCGCGAACCTCCGCGAAGCCGCTGTCGCGCAGCACCTTGAGGTGCTGGCTGACCGCCGGCTGGCTGATGCCGAACTCCGCCTGGATGGACCCGGTCACCTCGCCAGAGGGGCGTTCCCCCTCGGCCAGGAGCTCGAGGATGCGTCTGCGCACCGGGTCACCCAGGACGTCGAAGGCATGCATCGTGGCGATCAGGTCCCCGGATGCCGCACGTCGGGCGGCGGCGCACCAGTATAGAAGGCCGTCGTCCGCGCCGCGCGTGCCTTCGCCGCCGCGGCGTCCTCTCCCCGCGTCACATCCGCCTGCCCCCAGCCCTCGCTGCTGGCCGTGATGAACACCTTGCCTTCATCCGACGTCGTCCAGGCCTCCACCGCCGCGCTGTCGACAGCGGCGCCGCCGGACGCCAGGTGCAGGCCCAGGCCCATCAACCCCAGCTCCCAGCCGACTCCGGTGGCGCCAGGGCCGTAGTCGTCCCAGAAGGGACTCACATGGGCCAGGTGCTCCAGCCGCAGCCGGGCGCCACCGCCCGGGGCCGCGGCCAGGATGACGTCCACCCAGCTGATACCGCCCCCGAACTCCCACGTCAGCCCCAGGTGCCGCGGCGCCTCGCAACGGGTGATTGTCCCGCTGGCATTGCCCTTGAGCGCGTAGCGCCCCCCCAGCTTCAGGTCGCCGGACACCGGAAGGAACCAGCGGGGGATGCGCTCGGGGTTGGTCAGCGCGTCCCAGAGGTCCTCCACCGTCGTGTCGTAGTCGCGCATGGCGACGACGACGCGCGCGGGCTTGCCCTCATGCTCACGGCTCTCCACCTCCCGCACGACGGCCCCCAGGTACCGCTGCACATCAATCATGTCGCCTCCAAATATAAGTATGCACCTATATAAACGGCGACTTATTGAAGAAGTCAACGCTCAAGGCGATGACTCCGGGGCCTGGTGGGGCGTGGGATAGACGAAGCACAGGGTGTCGAACAGCGGCTCACCCGGCGCGGTGAAGTTCGCGCCGAGCGCCCGCGCCGCCTGCGCCACCTCCATGCCGAACGAGGGCACGAGGCAGAGGTCCTCGGACGTCTTGAAGCGCCCCTTGAGCAGGCCCAGGCCCCGGCGCAGCGTGACGATGTCCTGCCGCCCCGCCCGCACCGGCACCGAGGGACCGTTCGGGTCCGGGCCCGGCAACTTGCCCACGCTGGTGGTCAGCTCGAAGCCGTCCGCGCGCATGATGATGCGCAGCTTGCCCGGCGCGACCTCCTCCAGCCACGCGCGGAAGCCCGCCTCGTCCCGTAGCACCACGGGATAGGCCACCGGCCCATCCGGGTGCGCCAGCCACACGGCCTCCGCCGAGTCCCGCAGCACGGTGAACAGCTCCGACGTCTGCACCAGGAAGGTGTCCGCGTCCGGCACCACCAACACCGCGTGCCCTCTCACGCGCTGCGCCAGCCGCGTGGCGTCATCCAGGCGCGCCGGCTCGAAGGTCTCCGCTCCCACGCGCACGCGCTCTCCCGCCAGCGCCACCCGGAGCGCGGCGGCTGGGAGCGGCTCACCCTGGATGGGGCCCGCAACCTCCACTTCGGCCGGCGACGCGGGTCGCGGAGCTTCCGGCGTCGCCGCGCCCGGCACGGCGAGCGAGGGCAGGGGCGCGGGCTTCAAGGCCTTGAGCGGCTCGGCCCGCGGCTCCTCACGACAGCCGGCGGCCACCACGACGAGCAGCACCACGGCGAGCGCCTGGGTGGCCGCGGACATGCCCCGCACCGTCCTCATCGTGCCTTCCTCCCAAGTGGCCGCCATCCAACGGCGCGGATGATGACGCATCGGTACGTGGCGCGCGGAGCGGGCATCCTTCGGCGCCCGGCCCTGCCCCCCGGCACCCAGAACACCTCGGGCACCACCATGGCGGTGGCTGTCGCGAGACGTAGGAAGAGGCACACCCACCCTCCAATCACAACCAACGGATTTTTCCCGTCATGGCGTTTTGCCTACCCCATGATACCTTCAGGCGCCCCTGCCAAGACAGCGCGGGCCCCCTTGGCGCAGCGGCCACCTGCACCCGAAGGAACCGGAACGAACGTGCAGCAGCCTTCCGAAGGGCTTCATTTCGGTAAATACAAGCTGCTCGAGCGCATCGCGACGGGCGGGATGGCGGAGATCTACCGCGCTCGGATGACAGCGGCGGCGGGTGTCACCAAACCGGTGGTCATCAAGAAAATCCTCCCGGGCTATGCGGACAACAGCGCCTTCCTGTCGATGTTCGTCAACGAGGCCCGCATCGCCGCGGGGCTGAGCCACGGCAACATCGCCCAGGTCTTCGACTTCGGCGAGGTGGACGGCGAGTACTTCATCGCCATGGAGTGGGTGGACGGCCGCACCCTGTCGAGCGTCATGCGGCGCGCGCGGGAGAAGGGCATGTACACCCTGCCCCAGCCGCTGGCGCTGCTCATCGCCGTGGAGATGCTGGAGGGGCTGGCCTACGCCCACACGCGCCTGGATGAGCGCGGACGGCCGCTCCACATCGTCCACCGCGACGTCAGCCCGCAGAACGTGCTGCTCAGCTACGAAGGCCAGGTGAAGCTGGTCGACTTCGGCATCGCGCGGGCGCGGCTGGCCGGCAGCGCCGAGCCGGTGGAGCACGACCTCAAGGGCAAGTACACCTACTTCGCGCCGGAGCAGGTCCGCGGGCGCGAGCCCGACGCGCGCTCGGACATCTTCGCCGCGGGCGTCGTCATCTACGAGATGCTGTGCGGCCGCCTCCCCTTCGAAGGGAAGATGCCGGACGTGCTGCGCAAGCTCGCCCTGGGGGACTTCCCGCGGCCCCGCGACCTCAACCCCGGCATCCCCACCGCGCTGGAGCGCATCCTGCTCACCGCGCTGGCCGTGGAGCGCGAGCAGCGCTACGCCACCGCGGAGGCCTTCGCCGAGGCCCTCACCCGTCACCTCCACACGGCCGCGCCCGACGTGTCCTCCAGCGCGCGCGCCCACTTCATGGGCTACCTCTTCGAAGCGGAGCTGGTGGGCGAAGGCCGCCCCGTGCTGCTGCCCCGCGAGTTCCTGGCGCAGATGGCCCGGTGGACCCACTCCCCCTTGGAGCGCCGCGCCCTCCGGGAGATGGCGCCGCCCGTCCGCGAGCCGGCCGCTGACGAGGAGGAGCGGACCCCCATCGCCGAGTTCGAGCCGCCCCCCACCCAGGCCTCCGAGCCCGCCGACGGGCGGATGGAGCGCACCACGCAGCCGCTCC
>NZ_JABXEP010000123.1:0-25179 GCF_013372605.1 Myxococcus sp. AM009 | reverse complement strand
CCCCGCCGCCGCCCGCGGAGGTGTCTGGCCGGGCCGAAAGGAAGATGATGGAAGTCACGGAGCAACGCGCTGACCACGAGGGCGCGGCCCCGGGCGCGCCGGAGCCGCTGCGCTCCAACTTCGCGGAGACGGCGTTCTGGGCGCCCCAGGTGCTCACCGGGAAGGATGGCTCGGCGACGCTGGAGTTCACCGTGCCTGACTCGGTGACGGCGTGGAGCGTCTGGGTGCACGCCGTCACGCGTGACTTGAAGGGCGGCTCGCTGCAGCGCACCTCCCGGAGCGTGAAGGAGCTGATGGTGCGCCCCTACGTGCCGCGCTTCCTGCGCGAGGGCGACCGCGCGGTGCTGGAGGTGATGGTGAACAACGCGGCGTCGCGCCCGCTGCAGGGCACGCTCACGTTGGACATTCAGGACCTGGAGCTGCAGAAGAGCGTGCTGTCGGACTTCGGCGTCCAGCAGGCGTCGCAGGCCTTCCGCGTGGAGGCAGGGAAGGGGACGCGCCTGCGCTTCCCGCTCACCACGCCCACGCGGGTGGGGCCCGTGGCCTTCCGGGTGGAGGCGCGCGCGGAGAACCACAGTGATGGTGAGCTGCGCCCGCTGCCGGTGTTACCGGGCCGGATGCACCTGGCGCAGTCGCGCTTCGTGACGCTGAAGGGCAAGGACTCCAAGACGATGCGGTTCGAGGACCTGCGCGCGGGAGGCGACCCGACGCGGGTGAACGAGCAGCTGGTCGTCACCGTGGACACGCAGCTCTTCTATTCGGCGCTCCAGGCGCTGCCGTACCTGGTGAACTACCCCTACGAGTGCACGGAGCAGACGCTCAACCGCTTCGTTTCGACGGGCATCCTGTCCAGCCTGTACGGGCAGTACCCGTCGGTCGCGCGGATGGCCAAGAAGCTGAGCGAGCGCCCCACCTCGTTGGAGACGTGGGACGCGGTGGACCCCAACCGGAAGATGGCGCTGGAGGAGACGCCCTGGCTGGAGCTGGCGAAGGGCGGCGCCGGGCCGGAGGCCGGTCTGGTGAAGGTGTTGGACCCGAAGGTCGCCGCCGCCGAGCGCACGTCCGCGCTGGCGAAGCTCCGCAAGGCGCAGACGTCCAGCGGCGGCTTCCCCTGGTGGCCGGGGGGCCCGCCGTCGCCGTACATGACGCTCTACATCGTGCATGGCCTCTCCCGCGCGATGGAGTTCGGCGTGGAGGTCCCGCCGGAAATCACCCGGGGCGCCTGGGGCTACCTGGCGCGGCACTTCCGCGAGGAGTACGCGACGAAGCTGATGAAGGAGGACCGCGGCTGGGAGTTCCTCACCTTCCTCAACTACACGGCCTCCGCGTACCCGAACGCGAGCTACACCGGTGATGCGCTCACCGCGGCGGAGCGGGAGCGGATGCTCGCGTTCAGCGACAAGCACTGGAAGAAGCACTCGCCCTACCTCAAGGGCTACCTGGCGCTGACGCTGAAGCGCGCGGGGCGCGACGCGGACGCCCACCGTGTCTGGGAGAGCGTCATGGACTCCGCCAAGACGAGCCCCGAGCTGGGCACCTACTGGGCGCAGGAGGACCGCAGCTGGCTCTGGTACAACGACACCACGGAGACGCACGCCTTCGCGCTGCGCACGCTGACGGAGCTCAATCCGAAGGACGCGCGCCGCGAGGGCCTGGTCCAGTGGCTGCTGCTGAACAAGAAGCTCAACCACTGGAAGTCCACCCGCGCTACGGCGGAGTCGCTGTACGCGCTGGTGAAGTACCTCCAGGCGGAGGGCGCGCTGGGCGTGCGCGAGGACGCCCAGGTGACGGTGGGCCCGCGCGTGGTGCGCATGTCCTTCGCCCCGGACGAGTACACGGGCAAGAAGAACCAGGTCGTCGTGCCCGGGCCGGAGCTGAATCCGGCGACGATGAGCTCGGTGGTGGTGGAGAAGACGACGCCGGGCTTCGCCTTCGCGTCCGCGACGTGGCACTTCTCCACGGAGAAGCTGCCGGACAGCGACCGCGGGGACTTCTTCCAGGTGTCGCGGCGCTACTTCCTGCGTGAGCGGCAGGGGCGGGACGCCCTGCTCGTGCCGCTGGCGGAGGGCGCGGTGGTGCTCCCCGGAGACGAAGTGGAGGTGCAGCTCTCCCTGCGCGCGAAGCACGCGGCGGAGTACGTGCACCTGAGAGACCCACGCGCCGCGGGCCTGGAGCCGGAGAACGTGCAGTCCCGCCACCGCTGGGATTTGGGCATCGTCTGGTACGAGGAGACGCGGGACTCCGGCACCAACTTCTTCTTCGAGCAGCTGCCCGCCGGTGAGTACACCTTCAAGTACCGGCTGCGCGCCAACATGGCCGGCCAGTTCAAGGTGGGCCCCGCCACCGTGCAGTCCATGTACGCGCCGGAGTTCACCGCGTACTCCGCCGGGGCGGTGCTCACGGTGGGCGCGGCGAAGTAGCGCGGCCCACGGCGGGGAGTGGGTCCTTCATCCCGGGCTCATTCCCCGCAGGTGGCCTTGTCGTCCGTGGGGTGCAGGGTGGCGATGCCGTAGGTGCCATTGCGCGTGCCACACCACACGCGCCAGTTCGTCCCGCCCAGGTCCGGCGCCGAATACACGCCGCCTTCCTTCTTGGCCCCGCCGCGCGCGCAGCAGCGGGCGAAGGCGCGCGTGCCAATGGACAGGATGCCCACCGCGTCCGGCGAGCGCGAGAAGCCGCCGATGTGCTTCTTCCCGCAGGACCAGGGGGCCATGCCCTTGAAGCGGATGGTGTAGGCGTCACCCTTCAAGGCCGCGTCGCCGCGCGCCGGGCCCTGGTAGCAGAGGCGGCCCTCCGCCTCGAGCTGGGCATAACGCGGCAGGAAGTGCAGGCCGCCAATGGGGCCCCGCTGCCAGTCGTCGCCGCAGAAGACGTGCGTGAAGGCGTTGCGAGGCCCGGTGCTGACCCAGAGGCCCGTGAGCCAGTCGAGGTTGGCCTGCCGCGCGCCGGGCCGGCCCGCCACGGACAAGGCCCGCTGGAGGCGCGGGTCGTCGTAGTGGCGGGAGAGGAAGCGCCGCACGTCGCCTTCGCTCACGCTGACGTCGGGACGCGCGGGGCACAACGCCAACACCTCGCGGTCCATGGCCGACAGGGGAGGCGGCTTCACGAACAGCGGCGCGTTGTCACACGTCGACGCGCAGCCGGTGGCCGGCTTCCAGCTCGCGGCCGTCGCTTCCGAGGGGCCCGCCTGCTCCTCGTCGAACGCACCAGCGCTCCCGTCCGCCGTCCGAGCAGCCGCGCTGCCAGCGGGGCCCTTCAGCACCACCTGCCGGCCGCTGGACGTCGCCTGTCCCTCCCCGGCCGCCGCTCGCGACGCGAGGCCCTGGGCCCGGTCCGCGGCCACCAGGGCCGCCGCGCTCGGGGCCGCGGGCACGGTGGCCTCCGGCGCGCCTTCACACAACACCCAGCCTTCGGCGGACGCGCCGCTCAGCTTGCACCAGGCGCGCTTGGGGCCGCCCTTCTTGAGCAGGGGGTAGGGCCTCCCGGCCTCCACCGTGAAGACGATTTGGCGGGACTCGGGCTGCTCGACGGCGTCCACCGTGACGTCGGACACGAAGACGCCGCGGCCCGCGAGGGCGGGCAGCGAGGCGACCAGCAACAGGGCGAGACACGGGAGGGAGAGACGCATGGCGCACGAGAGTCTACAGCAGTCCCCACCATGCCCCTCGGAGGGAGGGGCAGGGGGGCTCGTCCTGCGCCTGCGACGGCCGTCACCGGCCGGAGATTCAACCGAGCTTCACGCGGGCGACCTTCAGCTTGCCCACCTGCACCGTGTACTCACCGGCGCCCAGCTCCGCCTTGGCGTCCTGCACCTTCTCGCCGTTGACGCGCACGCCGCCCTGCGCCATCAGCTTGCGGGCCTCGGTGGCGGAGGTCACCAGCTTCGTCTCCGGCAGCAGCTTCGTCACCGGCAGCTTCTCCGCGCCCCCCAGGGACACCTCCACCAGGGGCAGCTCGTCCGTGGACAGCTCCTTCTTCGCGAAGCGCTTCTCGAAGTCCTCGGCGGCCTTCTTCCCGGCCTCCTCGCCCTGGAAGCGCGCCGTCATCTCCTGCGCGAAGCCGACCTTCACCGCCTTGGGGTGCAGCGCGCCGGACTCCACCTGGGCGCGCATCTCCGCCAGCTCCATCCGCGTCTTCGCGGAGAGCAGCTCGCAGTACCGCCACATCAGGTCATCGGTGATGCTCATCAACTTGCCGAAGATGGTGTCCGCCGGCTCGTCGATGCCCACGTAGTTGTCCAGGCTCTTGGACATCTTGTCGCCGACAATCTTCCCGTCGACCGCCTTCGCGTTGAGGCCCTCCAGGATGGGGCCCGTCATGATGACCTGCGGCGCCATGCCCTCTTCCTTCATCAACTGGCGGCCCACCAGCAGGTTGAAGAGCTGGTCCGTCGCGCCCAGCTCCACGTCCGCCTTGAGCACCACCGAGTCGTAGCCCTGCAGGAGCGGGTAGAGGAACTCGTGGATGGAGATGGAGACCTCGCCGCGGAAGCGCTTCTTGAAGTCGTCGCGCTCCAGCATGCGCTGCACGGAGTAGCGCGAGGCCAGGCGAATCATGCCCTCCGTCCCCAGCGTGTCCAGCCAGCTGGAGTTGAAGCGCACCTGCGTCCTGGCCTCGTCCAGCACCTTGAACACTTGCTGCTTGTAGGTCTCCGCGTTGGCCTTCACCTCGTCGCGCGTGAGCGCCGGGCGCGTGGCGTTGCGGCCCGTCGGGTCGCCAATCAACCCCGTGAAGTCCCCGATGAGGAACACCACCGTGTGGCCGAACTCCTGGAAGCGCCGCATGCGCGTGAGCAGCAGCGAGTGGCCCAGGTGCAGGTCCGGCCGGCTCGGGTCGAAGCCCGCCTTGATGACCAGCGGCTTGCCCGTGTCATACGAGTACCGGAGCTTCTTCTTCAGGTCCTCGGGCACGTGGAGGTCCACCGTGCCACGGGTCACTTCTTCGAACTGCTCCTCGGGGGTCGCCTTGCGCAGCGCGTCCGGATTCATGGCGCCGCAAGCTACCCGAAGTGCGCCAGCCGTGGACGCACTTCCTCCACCGGGCTTCAGGTGCCTGGCAGGTGCTCCCGGACGCGGTGGATGCTCCGCCCCCGGCCGGTGGCGTCGTCGATGTCCACCACCACGCCTTGCAGGTAGACGAGCCGCTCCGCCACCTCGTAGGGCGCGGGCTTGCCCAGGAAGCGCGTCAGCGACGACTCCTTCTTCATGCCGATGACGGAGTCCAGCGGTCCGCACATGCCCACGTCGGTGATGAAGGCCGTGCCGCCGGGGAGGATGCGCTCATCCGCCGTCTGCACGTGCGTGTGCGTCCCCACCACCACGGACACCCGCCCATCCAGGTGGACGCCCATGGCGTTCTTCTCACTGGAGGCCTCGCAGTGCATGTCCACCAGGATGCAGGGCGTCTGCTGGCGCAGCTCCTCCACCAGCCCTTCCACCACCTCGAAGGGGCTGGCCTCGGTGCGCATGAAGACGCGCCCCTCCAGGTTGATGACGCCCAGCGCGCGCCCATCCGGCAGCTTCACCACCGTGTGGCCCTTGCCCGGCGTGCCCTTGGGGTAGTTGGCCGGACGCAAGAGCAGGTCCGGATGCTCCTTCACCCAGGGGAGGATGGCCTTCTTGGAGTAGAAATGATTACCGCTCGTCAGCAGCTGGATGCCGCTGTCGAGCAGGTAGTGGGCCGTCTCTGAAGTGATGCCCGAGCCCTGGTCGCTGTTCTCCGCATTCGCGACCACCACGTCCACGCCGTGCTGCGCGCGGACCCTTGGAAGGAGCGTGCGGACCGCCTGGAGTCCCGGGCGGCCCACCACGTCTCCCATGAAGAGGACTTTCACGTATCGAGGAAGTCCCAGTCGCGGTACAGGCCGCGCAGGGACTCAGACTCCGTTACGACCAGGTCCATGTCGACGTCATCCCCAGTCGTGGGCAGCACCGGGACGACCTGGTCATTGAAGGCCAGTCCCACCCGACGACTGCGCTGACTGGCCGCGCGGAGGGTGGCGTCGTAGTAACCGCCCCCGCGCCCCAGCCGCTTGCCTTCCCGGGTGAAGCCCAGGCCCGGCACCACGAAGAGGTCAATCTGGTCCACCGCGATGAGGTCCGCGGAGTTGGTGGGCTCACGCACCCCCAACCGCCCCGGCTCCAGCTCGCTTTCCGACTTGATGGCACGGAACGAAAGAATCCGCCCGTGAACATGGGAGAGCGGGTAGCAGACAATCTTGCCGTCTTGCAACGCCGCAATCAGGATATCCCGGGTTGGCACTTCCCCCCGAATGGGGGCGTACAGCGCCACCGTGCGCGCCTTCTGATAATACGGCGCCGCCAGAAACCGAGACTGAACCTTGAGACCCCGTGTATCGATGAGATCCGGCGTCATCGCCTTCCGGCGCGCCGTGAGCTCTTCGCGTAGGGTCTGCTTCCTCGCCGCCGCCTCTTCCACCACCGTCTCGCTCACCGACGCCGCTCCACAGAAAAAGTCCCCCGCAGCATGGCCGTGTGCCCGGCGTCCATTGAACCCTCTAAAAGCCAGGTGGGGACCGAAATCATGTCTCCGCAGGCTTCCCTCATCCCTCGTGAGAGGGGAGGGCTTGCACATGGAGACCGAAACGGACCCCGGAATGGACGTATCGGTTCGAATTTCTGCCGAGCATCACGCGCCCCGCAGGGGACAGCCCTTGAACAAAGCTACAGTGCTTGCAAATCCTCGAATCTATTGGGAATTCCCGCCAGAGTCTTTGGAAATGATAAGGACGGGGGGCGGCGGGGTCAAGGCATCCTCGCGCGTTTACAAGGCAGGCGCGGGGCCTCTATGATGGAAAGAGCCCGAATCCACCCACATATGCCGCCCTCGCTATTGAACAAGGGTCTTGCGACGGTTCTTTCCGTTGCCTCCGGCCTCGCGTGGGCGGGACCGCCCACGGTGTCGAACGCCTATCAAGGGGACTCCTATGGCGCGGTGTCCCTGCGCATGCAGGGAGACCGGCTGGTGGGGTTCGCGACTGGCGGACCCTGCGGATTCGAACCCGATACGGAGGTGCTCTCTGGCGAGTTCCAGGACAACGTCCTGGTGGGCCAGGTGTTGCTCTGCCAGTTGGGTCCCCATTGTGAGCCGCGGGTGAACCAGCCCGCGCTGGTCGTGTTCAACCCGGAAGATGGGGTGATGACGGCCCTGTTCCGCCTGAAGGACGGGTGCCGCTCGCCGGTGTTGAAGAACGACTCCTTCCTGCTGCTGCGGCCGCTGTCCCGGGACGCGGACGCGGTGGAGCCGGCGCGCGCGGCTTCAGCGACCACGGCCGTGGCGGACGGCGCGAACTCCTCAGCGGCGCAGGTGGCCGCGGGGCTGGGCCGGCAGGGCGAGGTGTCACCCCTGGAGGAGGGGCAGCGTCAACTGGCCGCGGGCAACGCGGGCGTGGCGCAGCGCCACTTCGAGCTGGTCCTGTCGCGCGACGCGCGCAACGCCTCCGCGGTGGTGGGCCTGGGGGCCAGCCAGCTGGCGCTCAATGACGTGGTCCGCGCGGTGAAGACGCTGGAGGCGGGCAAGGGGCTGGGGCGCGCGGACGTCCACCTGTGGCTGGCCTACGCGTACCTCCGGGAGGGCAGCCGCGCGCGCTCGCGCGAGTCCCTGCGCAGGGCCTTCGACCTGGGCTGGGTGCCCGCGGGCCGCGCGTCGGAGGCGGTCGCGGAGCAGGCGCTGCGCGAGGACATCAAGGACCTTGAAGCGCTCATGCAGCAGCAGCGGACCCGAAAGCGGATCCTCGGCCGCCCGCCGGCGGGGGCCGGAAACTCCACGCCGTGAGCCAGCCGACATCCCCGCCGAAGACCATGCGGGTCTTCGGCACCTACGAAGTCCTCTCCGTGCTGGGCAAGGGCGGGATGGCGGAGGTGTACCGGGCCCGGGTGCTGTCCGGTCCGCGCGAGGGCTGGACGGTGGCGCTCAAGCGCCTGTTGCCCGCGCTGACGAGGGATCCAGAGTCCGTGGCGCTCTTCGCGCGCGAGGCGCAGCTGTCCAAGCAGCTCCACCACCCCAACATCGTCACGGTGCTGGATGCCGGCGAGCTGGAGGGCATCTACTTCATCGTGATGGAGCTGGTGGACGGCCGCGACCTGGGGCAGATCCTCCGGCGCTGCAAGGTGCGCGGGATTCCGCTGCCGCTCGACTTCGCGGTGTACCTGGGCAAGGTGCTGCTGGAGGCGCTGGCGTACGCGCACTCCGCCGCGGGGCCCCAGGGCGAGCCGCTGGGCATCGTCCACTGCGACGTGTCGCCGTCCAACGTCTTCATCTCCCGCGTGGGGGAAATCAAGCTGGGCGACTTCGGCGTGTCGCGCGTGCTGGTGGACGGCAAGCTCCAGGGCGGCGACGTGCTGGGCAAGCCCTACTACCTGTCCCCTGAATCGCTGCTCGGCGAGGTCAGCCCGGAGGCCGACCTGTGGGCGGCCACGGTGGTGCTCTACGAGCTGCTGACGCTGGAGCGCCCCTTCACGGGCCCGACGCCGGAGGCCGTGTTCAACGCCATCCGTGCCCGGCAGTACCGGCCCCTGCGCGAGCTGCGGCCCGACATCCCGGAGGCGCTGGAGGCCGTGGTGGCCCGGGCCTTCGCGGAGCGTCCCGAGGACCGCTTCCCGACGGCGGAGGAGTTCGCCCAGGCGCTGGCGCCCCACTACGACGAGCGCGTGGGCACGCCGCTGGCCATCGCCGCCGTGGTGCGCGGCCTCTTCGGCGCCAGTGACGAGGTGCGCGCCACGCCGCCGCCCGGAGAGTCGCCGCCGACGCCGGGCTCGCGCGCGGGGTAGGGGAGCGGGCACCCCGTTGTCCGCTCGACCGCCCCTGCCCGCCGTCCAGGACGATGACGACCTTTCCTTCCGCCGCGCGGTGTCGCGTGCAGGAGGAGTTCACATGGTCAACGAGCCCAAGCAGCCAAAGCCGGAGCAGTCCGCACCCGAGCCCGAGGAGCGCGAGCGTCCGCGGACCTCCAAGGCGGATGAAGCCCGGGAGGACGGGATGCCCGGTTACGGGCAGCCCGACGAGGACGTCCGCGAGCAGCCGCTCCCGGAACAGTCCTGGTAGCGACGCGCTTCACACCTGTCCAACAGCGTGCATCTGGCGCGTGATCGGGCCTTGAAGTCCGACGCGGAGGCTTGGCCCCGCGCGTCCGGATTGTTAGGTCTCGAAAACGGAGCGCGCTGAAAGTGTTCCTGCGCGCGCTCCTTCTGGCGGTTGAGCGTCGCGCGCTTTCCCTCACCCGCCAGCTCAAGCGATGGATCCTGAATGGATCACCGGACGTGGTCGCTCTTCGCGACGGGCATCCCAAGTTTCGACACCCTGCTGGGCGGAGGCATCCCCAGGCGACAATCCATCATCGTGGCCGGAGACCCGGGCAGCGGGAAGACGGTGCTGTGCAGCCAGCTGGCCTTCCTGGCCGCGGCGCGAGGCCTGCCCGTCGTGGTGGTCACCGTCACGTCCGAACCCCACGACAAGCTCGTGGGCGAGCTGAGCAGCTTCAGCTTCTTCAAGGAGGAGCTGCTGGACGAAAAGCTCTTCGTGATGAGCGCCTACTCGTCGCTCAAGCAGGGCGCGAAGGAGACGCGGGACCTCATCATCCAGACGGCGCGCAAGCGGGGCGCGAAGCTGCTCTTCATTGATGGCCTTCGCGCCATCCGGGACCTCTGGCAGGACGAGGCGCGCCTGCGCGAGTTCCTCTACGAGCTGGGCATTGGCCTGGCCGCGGCGGATTGCGTCGGCCTCTTCACCACCGAATATCCCCTGGAGAAGCTGCTGACGCTGCCCGAGGCCACCACGGTGGACGGCCTGGTTTCACTGTCGGTGTCGAAGCACGGTGCCCGCCGCATGCGCCGCGTGGAGGTCGTGAAGCTGCGCGGCCGGCCACACCTGATGGGCGAGCACCTGATGCGCATCAACGGGGACGGGGTGTCCTTCATCCCGCGCCTGGAGGCCCTGGAGCCCACGGGCGAGGACGTGGCCCCGCCCCAGGAGCGCGCCAGCTTCGGGCTGCCGGAGCTGGACGTCTTGATGGAGGGCGGTCTGCCCCGCACGAGCGCCACGTTGCTGGCCGGAAGCATGGGCATCGGGAAGACGCTGCTGGCCGCGCACTTCGCGGCGGAGGGCGCGCGACGGGAAGAGCATTCCCTCTTCGTCTCCTTCCATGACTCCACGGCGTCGCTCGCCGCCCGGGCGCGGCGCATCCAACTGGACGTGGAGCGCTGCGTGAAGAGCGGCATGCTCACCTACCTGTACATCCCTCCGATGGAGCTGGAGGCGGACCTGGTGATGGACCGCATCCTCCAGGAGGTGGCGCGGCTGAACGTGAAGCGGCTGGTCATTGATGGCCTCACGACGCTGGAGCAGGCCATCATCGAGCGGGAGCGCAGGCCGCTGTTCCTGGCCGCGCTCGCGGAGAAGCTGCGCCGGGCGGGGGTGACGACGCTGTACACGCGAGAGGTCTCCAAGGTAGCCGGCACGGAGCTTGACTTCAGCGACGCGCCCGTCGCCACCCTCGGGGAGAACCTGCTCCTCCTGCGCTACGTGGAGCTGCGCGGACGCATCCACCGCCTCCTCTCGGTGCTGAAGATGCGCGACAGCAAGTACGACAACGACTTGCGCGAGTTCCAGATCGCCGACACGGGGATGAAGGTCCTGGACACGCTGCGCTCCGCGGAGGGGCTGCTGACGGGGCAGGCCCGGCCGCTCGGGACGAGCATCGGGGCCGTGGAATGAGCGGCGTCCTCATCGCGGAGGACGAGGAAGCCCTGCTCGAGGTCTTCGCCGAGGTCGTGGAGGCGCTCGGCTACCGCGCCATCCGGGCCCACAATGGAGAAGACGCGCTCATGTTGGCACGCACGGAGCCGCCAGCCCTGGTGGTCAGCGACCACATGATGCCCCACCGCACGGGCATGGAGCTGCTGCGCGCCATGCGGTCGGAGCCGAGCCTCTCGTCGGTGCCCTTCGTGCTGCTGAGCGCCGCGCGGCCCGCGGGCCGCGAGGAGGCGGACGTCTTCCTCGCCAAGCCGGTGGACCTGAACACGTTCGAGGAGGCCGTCACCAACGCCCTTCGCGAGCGTCCGCCCGTGGCCGTGCCCACCCTCACCGAGCCGAAGGCCTCCTCGTACACGCGCAGGGGGCCCATCCTGGCCCGCGAGGAGGTGCTCAACTGGGTGGCTCACGAGCTGAAGACGCCGCTCTCCTCGGCCCGCCTCAACGCCCAGGTTCTGCTGCGCAAGGTGGAGAAGCGGGGCGCGGAGGACGAGGTCCGTTCGGCGGAGGCCGTCCTGCGGCAACTGGACCGGATGAACCACCTCATCTCCTCCATCCTGGACGCCTCGCGCCTGTCCGAAGGCAAGGTGGAGCTGAGGCCCAGCCAGGGCGACATCGCTGGCTTCCTCCGGGAGCTCATCCAGGAGTGGCGTGATTTGGAACCGCAGGTGGACTTCGCGCTCCGGGGCGCCGAGGAGCCCGTGTTCCTTCCCTTCGACGGGGAGCGGGTGCGGCAGGTGCTCAACAACCTGCTCTCCAACGCGGTGAAGTACGGAGGCGAGACACGACGCGTCGAATTGGGCCTCGGTCTGCACCCCGGGCTGGCGGACATCCACGTCCGGGATTGGGGCATCGGCATCTCGGCGGGGGCGCTTCCCTCCGTCTTCGAGCGCTTCCAGCGGGCGGATGGCGAGCCTGCCCAGGGCCATGGCCTGGGCCTCTACATCGCCTCCTCCCTGGCGAAGCTGCACGGGGGCTCGTTGTCGGTGAAGTCCGCGCTGGGCGAGGGGTCGACCTTCCATCTCCGGCTTCCCCTGAGCCGGCGCCCCATGTCCTAGCCGGCCAGCGCGCGGACCTTCGGAACATGCAGGACGAGCGCGTCCACCACGCGCGCCACGTCCGCCTCCGTCGTACCGGGTCCCATGCTGAAGCGAAGGCTGCCTCGGGCCTGCGCGGGCGACAGGCCCATGGCCCGCAGGACATGCGACGGCGTCAGCGTGCCGGAGGCGCAAGCGGCGCCGGACGACACGCAGATGCCCTCCAGGTCCAGGGCGATGAGCAGCGACTCACCCTCCACGCCGTCGAAGCGCAGGTTGCTGGTGTTGGGCACGCGCGGGGCCGCGCCGCCGTTGACGTGCACCCCGGGCAGTCGCGCCGTCACCTCGCGCTCGAAGGCGTCGCGGAGCGCCGTCAGCCGCGCCGCTGTCTCCGGCAGCTCCTCGGCGGCCAGCTCCAGTGCGAGCGCCAGCGCCTCCGCATAGGGCACGTTCTGCGTCCCCCCGCGCCGGCCGCCTTCCTGGTGGCCCGGCGTGAGCGCGCGGACGTCCACGCTCTTGCGAACCAGCAGCACGCCCACGCCAGGAGGGCCGCCGAACTTGTGCGCGGACAGAGACAGCAGGTCCGCATCCACCTCGCGCAGGGACAAGGGCACCTTGCCCGCGGCCTGCACCGCGTCCGTGTGGAACAGCACGCCGCGCTGTCGGCACGCGAGCGCGACTTCCCGCGCGGGTTGGAGCACGCCCGTCTCGTTGTTGGCCCACATCAACGAGCACAAGGCCGTGTCCGGCGTCAGGGCCTCCAGCAGGTCGGCTTCGCGCACGCGCCCCTCTGGACCGGGCGCCACCCGCACGACGTGGGCGCCTTCCCGCTCCAACTGCGCCACCGCGCCCAGCAGGGCGGGGTGCTCCACCGCGGACGTCACCACCCGCCGGCGCTCGGGCTGGGGGCGCAGGTGCCAGGCGCCCACGAGCGCCAGCGCGTCCGCCTCACTTCCGGAGCCGGTGAAGCTGACTTCCTTCGGCTCGCAGCCGAGCACGCGGGCCACCTTCGCCCGCGCCGCGTCCAGCCGGGCCCGGGCCGCGCGGCCCTCCTGGTGCACGCTGGACGCGTTGCCAAAGCCGCTGGACGCGAAGGCGCGCGACAGCAGCGCCGCCACCTCCGGGCGCACCGGCGCGGCCGCGTTGTAGTCCCAGTACGTCACGAGTCCTGCGCGTACAGCAGCGACACGGGCCGCTCGTCGGCGACGCCGAACGCCTCCAGGAACTTGGCCACCAGCTCGCGCTTGAGCGCCTTGCGCTGCGCCAGCTTCCCGGACAGCGGCAGCCGCGCCCCGGCCATGCTGCCGTGGCCGCCGGCGGAGCCGCCGTAGTCCTCGCAGATTTCACGGATGAGGCGCCCCGCGTTCATCCGCCGGTCCTTCACGCGCAAGCTGAGGAAGAGCTGGTTGCGGTACGAACCGAAGGCGAGCGACCACTTCATGCCTTCGAGGAACATCAGCCGCTCGGCCACCTCCGCCACCATGTCCGGGGAGTAGACCTCCTCCAGGTCGGTGACGATGGCCGTCCCGTACACCTTCGCCCGCTCGTAGGCCGTGTGGTAGAGCTGGAAGTAGCGCGCGGGCAGCTCCGGATGCTCAATCTGCGCCAGCAGCGTCTTGTCCATGCGCGGGAACAGCCACAGGTAGCTGTCCACGTCCGTGGGCGTCGTCTCCCGGCCCAAGTCCCGCGTGTCCGCCTTGATGCCGTAGAACAGGCCGGTGGACACCTCCACGGAGGGCTCCAGCCGGGCCGCGCGCAGGTACTCCACCAGCATGGTGGACGTGGCGCCGAAGTCGCCGCCCACGTCCGCGAAGGGGGACTCCAGGCTCTCCTGCCGCAGCGGGTGGTGGTCCACCACCACGTGCGCTTCCAGCCGCGCGGGGAGGGAGTGGTTGCCCACCTTGGGCTGCGTGTCCACCAGCCCGAAGAAGTCATACTCGTCGAAGTCGAGCGTCGACACGTGCGAGACGGGCAGGCGCAGCACCTTCACGAAGGCGATGTTCTCCGCCCTGCCGATGATGCCTCCGTAGCCGACGTGGGCCTTCAGCCCCGCCTTGCGCTCGAGCAGGTGCGCCAGCGCCACCGCCGCCGCCAGCGAGTCCGGGTCCGGATTGTCGTGGGTGAGGATGAGCGCCTTGTGGTGGCCCTGGGCCACTCGCAGGAGCCGCTCCAGCTTGTCTCGGGCTGGCATATGGGCCAGCCGCGCTGGCGGGGGCTCCGTCAGCTCGCCTCCCGAGTTTCCGGTTCCGCGGCGGCTGTTGAGGGACTGTGTCACGGGCATGGGTATTCTTCTTACTTCCTCCCGTCCTGGGATTCGAGAATCCGGGGTCTGTTGCCAACACACCAATGGTGTCGACGGACCCCGGACTCTTCACGGCGCGCGGGAGGCGCGTGAGCCTGCGCGCCCCCTCGCCGGGCCGCCGTGGGACGTGGGCTAGCTGTTCAGCGCCTTGAACTTGCGGCCCAAGTCCCGGAAGTACTTCATCCCGTTGTCGAGCGAGTTCTCCATCGCGTCCATCAGCACCGTGCGGAAGCCCGCCACGGGTCCCCGGAAGGACTCGTAGTAGCGCTGCCGGTCGATGGAGTGGATGACGGCGGGCATGTAGCCGTTGCGCAGCAGGATGAGGTTGCTGCACATGCGCCCCACCTTCCCGCTGTGCTCGGTGAACGGGAAGATCTGCACGAACTTGTGCTGGACCGTGGCCGCCTGCTTGATGGGGTGGAACTCACGGAACTCGGCGCTGGCCGTGTAGTCCACGAGCTTCTCCAACTCCGGCTGGATCTTCGCCGGCTGGGAGATGTCGTGGAAGTACGTGCGGTGCAGCGGCATGTCCTTGCGCAGCCCGGACCTGTCCCGCTCCTTGGCCAGCTCCTTCTCTGTGCGCTCGCGGCGCTCCATGCGCGCGCGCTCCGTCTGGGCCTCCGGCGTGTTGCCCAGGAAGAGGTCGTGTATTCGCTTGATGGTGGTCAGCGTGATTTGCGCCTGCTTCCTGGCGCCCGCTGCCTCCTCACGGAGGAAGTCACAGACGGCCTTGTGGTTCCGGATTTCGAGGACCACCGGAATCATAGAGGCTTCCGCGCTGGTTCGATGCGGGAACAGCGCGGCCATCAGCTCCTGATGGGTGTAGACGACTCCCTCCAGCGCGGCGTCGTGGTAGATCCACGACATCTCCATCTTGTCCAAGAACTCGCGCGCGTCAGGCTTGTCCTTGTAGATGTCGAGGTACCCACGCAGCGTTTCGTTCTTCTCGTCGATGTCCTGGTAGCGTTCCTTCACGGACTGCGGCTCCTTCTCGCTGCGGGTCCGCCGCGGGCGGTACTCGAAGCATGCGGCCGAGCGGTACAACGGCGCGTGGATTCTAGAAATTCCGCGCGGTTGTAACAACGAAATCATTACAGATTGACGAGGAACACCTCGCACGCCTGGTCGAGCAGGTCCTTGGAGAGCGCCGGAGGCATCTGCCGGTAGCGCGCAGCGTCCCGGATGAGGCTCACCAGGTCCCGAGGGTGGCACGAGCGGAGCTCCATGCTCCGGGGCTTGTAGTAGTGCTCGATGAGGTACGTGACGGCCTGGTCCACGTACGGGATTCCCGCTGCCTCGCAGACGCGACTGAAGATTTCCCGGTAAGCCTCTTCGTCGGGGTTCCCGACCTCAATCTTGTACTTGATGCGGCGCAGGAAGGCCTCGTCCACCAGCTCCTTGGGGTCCAGGTTGGTGGAGAAGACGAGGAGCTGGTCGAAGGGGATTTCGAACTTCTTGCCGGTGTGGAGGGTGAGGTAGTCCACCCGCTTCTCCAGAGGGACAATCCACCGGTTGAGCAGGTCCGTGGGGTGGACCTTCTGGCGGCCGAAGTCGTCGATGAGGAGCATGCCGCCGTTGGCCTTCACCTGGAACGGGGCCTCGTAGAAGCGGGTGCTCTCCGAATAGATGAGGTCCAGCATCGCCAGCGTCAGCTCGCCGCCCACGACGACGGAGGGCCGGCGGCACACGAGCCACCGGTTGTCCATTTCGAACGTCTGCCTGCGGCCGGAGGCATCCCCGCCGGCCTCCAGCGACACCGGCGTGTGGATGAGCCTGTCGTGGACCTGGATGATCTGATTCCCAATCTCCAGGCAGTGGGGGACGAACACCTCGCCGCCGAACATGTTGGAGACGGCCTCCGCCAGGCTCGTCTTGCCGTTGCCGGGGGAGCCGTAGAGGAACAGCGAGCGGCCGGAGTTCACCGCCGGGCCCAGCTTGTCCATCAGCTCCGCGGGGACGGTGAGGTGGCTGAGCGCCATCACCAGCTCCTCCTGGCTGACGACGGGCGTCTCCTCCGTCTGGCTGGTGATGAGCGCGTTGTACTGCTCAATCGGCACCGGCGCGGGGCCCACGTAGGTGGTGCGGGTGAGGGCGTCCCGTGCGTACTCGCGGCCCTTCTCCGACAGGATGAACTCCACCGACGCGCGGCCGAAGCCCTTGCCGCCGCGCAGGTCCACCAGCTTCTCCGTGGCGATGAAGTCCACCACGTGCTCGATGACGCCCGGCCACGGCAGGCGCATCTCGTCCGCGATGCCCATGCCCGTGCCCGTCCCCGAGTAATAGAGGTACTTCAGGGCGATGTCGGACAGGATGCCCATCTTGAGCCCCGTGTCCTCCACCGACTTCGGCTCCGGTGGAGCGATGTCGAGGATGGATGGGTTCTCAAGCTTGAACGGATTGTCGTCGTAGTCGTAGCCAGCGGGAGGAGCCATCAAGCCCCGTTCTAGCCCATTCAAGGCGTGCTCGGGCGCGGGACGTGGCGTCTTCCCTGGCTGCCCGCCCCCCTCCCAGGCCGAAGAGGGGGGCGCGGCGGGGCGGCTCAGACGTACGTGAGCCAGTCCGCGTACTTCGGCTCCTGGCCCCGCACGATGCGGAAGTACATGTCCTGCACGTGCCGGGTGACGGGGCCGACCTTGCCGTCCGCCACCTGGCGGTTGTCCACCTCGCGCACCGGGGTGATCTCCGCCGCCGTGCCGCAGAAGAAGATCTCGTTGGTGATGTAGAGCGCGTCACGGGTGAAGGTGACCTCCTCCACCGTGCGGCCGCTGTCGCGCAGGATGTGCAGCACCGTGTCGCGGGTGATGCCATCCAGGATGGGGCAGGACAGGGGGGGCGTCTTGATGATGCCCTTCTTGTTCACCTGGAAGATGTTCTCGCCGGAGGCCTCGGCCACGAAGCCGCTGACGTCCAGGAGGATGGCCTCGTCGTAGCCCGCCATCACCGCCTCGCGCTTGGCGAGGATGGAGTTGACGTACTGGCCGGTAATCTTCCCGCGCACCATGTTCACGTTGACGTGCATGCGCGTGTACGAGCTGACCTTGGCGCGGATGCCTTCCTTCATGCCCTTGTCGCCCAGGTACGCGCCCCAATCCCAGGCCGTCACGGCGGTGCGGGTGGGGTTCACCGCGCCCAGGCCCATGGCGCCGTCGCCCATGAAGGCCACCGGCCGCAGGTACGCGCCGTTGGCGAACAGGTCCTTCTGCGCGCGGAGCAGATTCACGCACGCGTCGAAGAGCTCGTCTTCGGTGTACGGAATCTTCAGCATGATGATGTGGGCCGAGTCGAGCAGCCGGCGGATGTGCTCACGCAGCCGGAAGACGGCCAGCCGTCCGTCGTGCGTCTTGTACGCGCGGATGCCCTCGAAGACACCCAGGCCGTAGTGAAGCGCGTGCGTCATCAGATGCACGTGGCCCTCGTCCCACTTCATCAGCCGGCCGTCGAGCCAGATTTGCTCGGCGCGCACGCCACTACTCGAGGTCGAGCTCATTCGATGTTCCTTCGCCTGGATGTTTGAGGGGTGGGACCGCCCGGGCCTTCTAGCCAGCGAAACCTATGAGGTCAAAGCGTGTTTCTCGTCCCGAAAAGAGTCACAGCACCGGTGGCAGGGGGGTAAGCATCCGACGGAGGAACGGGATGTCCTCCGCCAGTGCCGCCCTGCCGAAGTGTAGCGCCTTCGAGGCCAGTTCCACCGACGGTACGACGTCCAGCGGCGACAGTGTTCGCGGAAAGCGTTTGACGTGGTGCGTATAGGGGAGGTTCGGCGTCACCGTCATCGCGGCCAGCCGCTGGAGGGGAAGCCAGAAGGGCGTGGTCAGCTTCGGGGCGAAGCCGTCGAGCGCGAGGATGAACGCGTTGCGCGTGCCGATGCGGCCCCGGGCCACCGCCTTCCACGCCTCCTTGGCGGGCAGGTTGTCCACCAGTCCTCCGTCGATGAGCCGCGCGACGCCGTGCTGGCCCATGAGGCCCTCCACCAACGTGTGCATGCCCGGGTCCTCTCGCAGCACGTCGTAGTGGATGACCCCGGGCAGCGCGGAGGAGAAGCCCGCGGCGTCGAGCGCGTCGAAGTCGCCGGTGGTGTCGTCCGCGCCCAGGTAGAGGCGGGCGGTGATTTCGGGACGGGTGAAGAGCTCGGCCATGGCGCCCATGGCGGCCTGGATGCGGCGCGCCACGCCCGCGGGGTTGAGCAGGCCCAGCGGACTGACGCCCAGCAGGCGCTCGTAGTACTCCAACGGCCGGGGGAGCATGCCGCGGCGGATGCCGCCCACGGCGATGAGGGTGGGCACCGGCAAATCCCTGAGCCGCATGCCGCTGCTCTCCGGCCCCGCGCCGAAGAAGCGGCCCAGCCCCGCGCGCAGGAACAGCCGCAGCGCCGCGGGCAGGCCATAGCGGCTCTCCGTGGAGATGAAGCGGAAGAGCTTCCGGAAGGACAGCCCGCGGACGATGTTGATCATGTCCGTGGGGTCGAAGCGCGTCAGGCGCGAGCGCATGATGGCGAGGATGGCGCCCATGGACGTCCCGGCGAGCAGGCGCGGCTCCAGGCCGTGTTCATCCAGGAGGCTCATCGCGCCCAGGTAGACGTAGGCCGTCCCGCCTCCGCCGCCGGTGACGAGCACCAGCTCCTTCTGCCGGATTTCCCGGTCCAGCGCCTCGGGTGGAACGCGCCCGCGCAGCCGCTGCGCCACCGTGTCGCGCGCCTTCGCGGCGTGCTGGCGCAGGTCCTTCACGTGCGGCATCAGCCGATCCCTCGTGGGCGGGAAGGGGGCTTGGAGGATGGGGCCCAGGCGGCGCTCCACCTCCTCGCGAAACGGGGTGAGCAGCGCGCCCACGCCCACGTCGCGTCCGTCGTGCCGCACCTTGTAGAGGCGCGCCAGCGACAGGGCGGTGCGGAGGATGGCCTCCTCGCGCGGGTCGACCAGGGCCGCGTTGGCCAGCGACGCGCGCACCAGGCGGAGCTCCATCTCCTCGAGCGGCCGGGTGATTTGAAAGCGTTCCTTCAGCAGCACGCGCTTCGAGGGCCCTTCACGCCTGGGCGATCTGCGAGAGGTTGGACTTCGCCTTCTCGATGTCGCCTTCGTACTTGAGGACGAGGTTCAGCGTGGAGGCCACCACGTCGGCGGTGAGCTGCTCCGCGTTCAGCAGCGCCAGGCTCTGGGCCCAGTCGAGCGTCTCGCTGATGGAGGGCGCCTTCTTCAAGTCGAGCGAGCGGATGGCGGCCACCGCCTCCACCACCTGCTCCGCCAGCACCTGCGGCACCTGGGGCAGGCGCGAGCGGACGATGCGCAGCTCGCGCTCGCGGTCCGGGAAGTCGATGTGCAGGTGGAGGCAGCGGCGCTTGAGCGCGTCGGACAGCTCGCGCGCGGCGTTGGAGGTGAGCAGCACGCGGGGGACGTGCTTCGCGCGGAAGGTGCCCAGCTCGGGGATGGTGACGGCGTTGTCGGAGAGCACCTCCAGGAGGAAGGCCTCGAACTCCGGGTCCGCCTTGTCGATTTCGTCCACCAGCAGCAGGGCGGGGTGTTCGCAGAGCAGGGCGCGCAGCACCGGGCGGGGCAGCAGGAAGCGTTCGGAGAAGAACACCGCGTCGCTGGAGGCCAGCCGGTCCGCCGCCTGCGCCAGCGTGGTGGTGCCCTGCACCATGTCCCCAATCTTGTCCTTGAGGAGCTGGGTGTAGAGCAGCTGCTTGGCGTACTCCCACTCGTAGAGGGCCTTCGCCTCGTCCAGGCCCTCGTAGCACTGGAGCCGGATGAACTCGCGGCCCAGCGCCTGGGCCAGGGCCTTGGCCAGCTCCGTCTTGCCGACGCCGGCGGGGCCTTCCACCAGGATGGGCTTGTCCATCCGGTCCGCCAGGAAGGCCGCCGTGGCGATCTCCGGCGACGACAGGTAGCCCACCTGCTCCAGGCGCTTCTCCGCGTCCTCCACGCTGGTGAAGGCGTGGCTCTCAACCGTCGAAGGGGTGCTCACCCGGTGAACTTAACCGAGGCCCTCCAGGCGACTGCGGCAAAAATGCCAGGGTTCCGGCGTCATCTCCGTGGCCCGTCCGCCTCGCCGCCGGGCAACCCTGCGAAACTCCGGAGGGAAATATTCTGCGCACCGTGGGCACACGTCGTGCATCTCATGGCCTCGAATCGGTACTCAGGGAGGTCAGCGGTCATGGCGTGGGCGTGGTTGCGGATGGTGATGATGGTGGCGGTCGTCCTGCTTCCGGGCGGCTTCCCGCTCCTGCTGGCCTACGTCTCCTTGCGCACACTCCGCAGCCGTTGGCGCCGTGCCCAGGAGGAGGCCCACAGTGGGGGCCGCGTGGTGTCACTCCGGAACGTCGTCTCCACGCTCCACTTCAAGGAGCTGGTCCGCGAGGCACGCGCCGCGCTCTGAGCGCGCGAGGGCGCCGCTCGACGCCTCCTGGGTGGGAGCTGAAACGGCCCTGACACACCTGCCCGACCAGGGCACGGATGTCAGGGCCGCTTCATTGAGACCTCGGGGTTCCGAGGCCGGGGCCGTCGGGATTCCGGCGGGGTGCCGGAGTCCCGGCGCCGTTACTTGTCCAGCTCGTCCACCAGGGCCGTCCAGTCGTCGTCTTCCTTGGTCGTGGGCAGCTGGATGAGCAGGGTCCGGTCGGTGGGCTCGGACTCGTCACTCAGCGCCGCCGGCTGGGCGGGAGCCGGGGCAGGGGCCTTCTTCGCGGCGGCCTGGGCCGCAGGCCTGGCGGCCGGCTTCTTCGCCGGGGCCGCCGGAGCAGGGGCCGCGGCGGGCGGGATGACCTGGTTGAGCTGCGTCCTCACGGCCAGGTCGTCGTCCTGGGGCGCCGCGGGCTTGGCGGCGGCCTTGGCCGCCGCGGTGGTGGACTTGCTCTTGTAGCGGGCCAGCTCCAGCTCGGCGACCTTGAGGGCCTTGCTCTTCTCCTGCACGGACTGCTGCAGGCGGGTGACCTCCTGCACCTTGATGGCGTCGCGGCGCTCCAGCTCCGCCTTCTGCTTGGCGGCGAGCTCTTCCTGCTCCTTGGCGTGCCGCGCCTCCAGGTCCTTGCGCTCCTTCTGCGCGGAGGCCAGGCGGGTGGTGGCCTCGTGGGCCTTGTTCTCGGCGGCGGCCACCTTGGCGTTGAGCTCCTTCTCCGCGCGGGATTTGGCGCCCTGCGCGTTCTCCACCGCCAGCTCCAGGTCCTGGATCTTCTTCGCCCGCGTGCTCAGCTGGCCTTGGAGGTCCTTGGCCCTGGCGTCGGCCTCGGTGGCCTGCGTCTGGGCGTCCTGCGTGAGCTGGGCGATGCGCTGCTCGGCCTTGGCCAGCTTCGCGGCCAGTTCATCCGCCGCCCGCCTGGCGTCGGCGCGTTCCTGGTTCGCCTGCTGGGCCTGCTGCTGGAGCCGGGCCTCGGCCTGCTGGACCTGGCCCGCGAGCCCGTCCCGCTCGGCGGTGAGCTTCTGCTGGGCGGCGCCCGCGGCGCGAAGCTGGTCCTCGCGGCCCGCCAGCGCCTTGCGGCCCTGCTCGAGCTGCTCGTTGAGCCCGGCGATCTGCTGACCCAGGCCCTCGGCCTGACGGCGGGCCTCGGTGGCCTGCGTCTGGAGCTTGGCCTCCAGGGCCTTGAGCTGCTCGGTGCGGGTGGCGACCTCGCGGTTGAGCACCTCCGCCTGACGCATCTTCTCCTGCGTCACGTGGGTGAGCTTGCGGAGCGTGTCCGACAGCTCCGTGCCCTTCTGCGTCAGGTCGTTCTGGAGCAGCTCCTCGCGGCGCTGCGACTCCTCGGTGAGCGTGTGCAGCCGCTCCTCGAGGTGGGCCCGGGTGTTCTCCGTCTGCGCCAGCGTGGCGGTGAGCTGTGTCACCTCGGCGACGCGCGTGCCCAGCTCGTGCTTGGTGAGGGTGAGGTGCTCGCCCAGGTCCTCGCCATGGGCGCGTGCCTCGGCCAGCTGACCCTCCAGCGTGGCCTGGGTGCTCGCGGCGGCCTTCCGGTGTTCCTGGTGCGCGTGCTGCTCGCGCGCCAGCGCGTCGCGGGTGGAGGCGAGCTGGCCCTGGGTCTGCTCCAGCGTCTGGCTGGTGGCCTCCAGCTCGGAGCGCAGGCCGTCGCGCTCACTGGTGAGGTCACCGATGTGCGCGCTCGTCTCCGCGGCCAGCTTCTCGTGCGCGGCCCGCTCGGCCTCGTAGTGGCCCTGCGTCTCGGACAGCTCGGCGCGGAGCTGGCCAATCTGGCCGGTGAGGTCCTGCTCCAGCGCGTCCTTCGCGGCGCCCAGGTCGGCCAGCTCCGCGGTGCGCTGGTCGCGCTCGCGGGTGGTGTGGGCCAGCGTGTCGCGGGTCTCCTGGAGCGCGCCTTCGGTCTGCGCCAGCGTCTGTTGTGTCTGCTGGAGCGTCTGGGTAGTGGCGTCCAGCTCGCCGCGCGTCTCCGCCAGCGTGCCTTCGGTCTGCGCCAGCGCCTGCTGTGTCTGCGCCAGCGTCTGGCTGGTGGCGTCCAGCTCGCCGCGCGTCTGCGCCAGCGCGCCTTCCGTCTGGGACAGTGTCTGCTGCGTCTGCGTCAGCGTCTGGCTGGTGGCGTCCAGCTCGCCGCGCGTCTGCGCCAGCGTGTCCTCGGTCTGGGCCAGCGTCTGCTGCGTCTGGCCCAGCGTCTGGCTGGTGGCGTCCAGCTCGCCGCGCGTCTCGGCCAGCGCGCCTTCCGTGTCGGAGAGGGTCTGCTGCGTCTGGCCCAGCGTCTGGCTGGTGGCGTCCAGCTCACCGCGCGTCTGCGCCAGCGTGCCCTCGGTGTTCGCGAGGCGCGCCTGCGTGTCCGCCAGCGTCTGGCTGGTGGCGTCCAGCTCGCCGCGCGTCTCCGCCAGCGTGCCTTCGGTGCTGGCGAGGGTGTGCTGCGTGTCGGCGAGCTGCTGCTCCGTCTGCGCCAGCGTCTGCTGCGTCTGCGTCAGCGTCTGGCTGGTGGCCTCCAGGTCTCCGCTCAGCTCGGAGATGCGCTGGTCGCGCGTGGCCACGTCCCCTTGCAGGGCTTCGATGGTGGCCTCGCGCTGGGTGACGGTGTCCTCCAACTGGGCCAGGCGCGCGGAGAGCTGTTCGCCGGTCCGCTGCGAGTCATCGAGCTGCCGCTGCGTCTCCTCGAGCTGCGAGGTGAGCGCCTGAATCTGGCCGGTGAGGTCCGCTTCCAGTTCGGCCTTGGCGGAGCGCAGCTCCTCCAGCTGACGGGAGAGGTCCGCCTCCAGCGCGTCCTTCGCCTGGGAGAGGGCCTGGAGCCGGTCGTTGAGGTCCGTCTCCAGCTCGTCCTTGGCCTGCCCCAGCGCCTGGAGCTCCGCGGTCAGCTCGGCCTCGCGGTCCTCCAGGTGCGCCTTGGCGGCCTCGACCTCGCCCTCGAGCTCGCCGATGCGCTCCAGCTGCTGCTGGATGTTGGCGTTGAGCTCCGCCTCGGTGTGCTCGTTCCGGGCGATGGTCTCCGACAGCTCGCGCTCGAGCGTGCCGAGCTTCGCGTCACGCTCCTCGACGCGCTGGGTGAGCTCGGCTTCCTGGGCGTCCTTGTCCAGCCGGAGCTGGTCGCGCTCGCCCGTGGTGCGCGTAAGGTCCGTCTCCAGGTCCGCGACCTGCTGGCTGAGCTTCGCCTCCAGCGCATCGCGCTCGGCGTTGAGCCGGTGGATTTCCGCGTCCGCCTGGGTGCCGTGCTCCTCGGCGCGGGTGGCGCGGGCTTCCAGGCCGCGCACGGTGGCGTCGCGCTCCTGCTCGGTCTGCTGCAGCCGCTCCTGGAGGGCCTGGATTTCACCGTCCAGCTCGGCGAAGCGCTCGTCGCGCTCGCTGATGGTGCGGTTCAGCTCGGTCTCGAAGTCGTCACCGCGCTTCGTCAGCCGCGCGATTTCGCCTTCGTTCGCGAGGACGGTGTCCTGGAGCTTCTGCTCCTTGACCTCGAACTCGAGCGTGACGACGCCCAGGTGCTTCTCCAGCTTGTCGTACTCGTTGCGGCCGTGCTCCAGCTCGCTGGCGCGGCGGCTCAGCTCCTCCTCGGCGCGGGAGACCTCCCGGCGCAGGAGGTTGATGTCCTTCTCCTTGGAGGCGACGACCTCGATGAGGTCCTTCTCCGCGGAGAACTTCTGGAGGAGCAGGTCGTCGACGGTGGCGCCGTGCTCGCGCTCCTTCTGGATGGTCGCCTGCTGGGCCTCGTTGAAGCGGCGCAGCAGGTCATCCACCTGCATCTTCAGGCCCTGGAGCTCCACGTCCTTCTCGTGGATGCGGTCCTCGCCGGAGAGCAGCTCACGCTCGCGCACGTTCCAGATTTCGGAGAGGCGGGCGAGCTGGGCCTCGCGCGTCTTCAGCTCGTCGCGGAGGATTTGAATCTTGCCCTCCGGCGTGCCCATCAGCTCGCGCCGCGGCGGCGGACGCTTGAGCTGGCGGGACTCGGCGAGCAGCTCCGCCTTGCGGTCCGCGATGGACTGGAAGGTGCGGTCGAGGAACGCGCGGTCCTCTTCCGTCATCGCGCTGCGGCGCTCGCGCTTGGGCAGCTTCGGCGGCCCACCCGCGGCGGCCTTGAGCGACGGAGGCATGGGCGGGGGCGCCTCGCGCGTCCCGTTCAGCGCGGCCTCCAGCGACGCGCCGGTGTCATCCGTGCCGGGCGGCACGATGCCGTGGCTCAATGCGGTCAGATCGCCCAGCGCGAACGGGAAGGCGAGGTAGCCGTCGGCCGCCTGCGGCGTCTGACGATGCTGCGCCAGGCCGTCCACGCCGCTCTCGGAGGAGATCAGGAGCACCTTGAGGTTCTGGCCCCACTTGCCCTTCTTGATGTTGCCGCAGAGGACGAAGCCGGACTGATCCTTCAACTCCGCACGGAGGACGACCAGGTCTGGCCGGCGCTTCTCCAGCTCACGCTGCGCGTCAGCCGCCGTCTCAGCCAGGGCGGTCTGGTAGCCCGAGCCCTTGAGCACGGTGGCCATGCTGAGCGCTAATTCATGATCGCTTTCGACGATGAGGACCCGACGCTCCATGAAGCCTTTGTCCCGGAAAAGTGCTGTGAAAACCGGAACATCCTAGCGGGCGGGTGCGACCCTTGGAAAGTTTCCAGGATCAGCTCGGTTGGCTGCCTCACGAGTTCTTGCCACGGACGACGACTTCCGAACGGCCTGAGGGGGCCGGGTG
>NZ_JABXEP010000122.1:0-25660 GCF_013372605.1 Myxococcus sp. AM009 | reverse complement strand
CGCCAGAGGGGGAGGGCGAACCCGATAGATGGGTCGAAATCCGGGGGATGCTCCGAGTCCATCGGGGCATCCCTCGTTGCTTTGCGGGGTACCCGGCCCGTGTACTCACGCCGCCTGCAGCACGGGCGTGCCACGGGCGCGGAGGAGGGGGGATGCGGCGTCCGTCAGCAGGTCGGGCGTCATGATGGCCTTTCCCCCAGGCAGCGAGCCGCGCTGCCCCACCCTTCGTGCCAAACCGGCGTCCTTGAACGCAAGGACGGGCGGTGGGAGGAGGCGCTTCACCCGCCCCTCCCCGCGCTCGGGGGCTCGCTCAGCCCGCGGTGGCGGTGCCGCGCTCCTGGTGCCACGCGGCCAGCACTTCCTTCTCCCGCTCGGCGGACAGGCCGGAGCGCGGCTTCGCCTGCCGCTCGGGCGGCAGCGTCTTGAACCAGGCCAGCGTTTCGCGAATCGTCTCCGTGGCCGGGCGGAACGTGAGGCCCGCCGCCAGCGCCTTGGCGATGCTCACCTTGCCAATGCCTCCCTCTTCACCGTTGCGCGGCATCCAGGCGGGCATGTCCGACCACGCCTCCACCGTGTGCTTCGTGAGGAAGTCGGCGTCCACCCACGTGAAGCGCGCGTCGCTGCCCAGGGCCGTCTTGTTCGCCTCCAGGAAGTCCCGCATCAGCAGCTCCTGGCTGGGGCCGGTGGCGTTGAAGATGCCAGTGACGCGGCGCTCCACGGAGCGGATGACGAACGCCGCCAGGTCGTGGACGTCAATGAACTGCAGGGGGTCCTGCCCATCGCCGGGCGCCAGCACCTCACCGCCGCGGGCCACGCGCAGCGGCCAGTAGGTGAAGCGGTCGGACGAGTCATCCGGCCCGACGATGAGGCCCGGCCGCACGTTGAGGACGCGCCCCGGGAGGGCGGCCTCGGCGGCCTGCTCGCACAGCGCCTTCAGCGCGCCGTAGTGCTTGTCCACCTCTTCGTTCGCCGGGTCCTCCATCGTCGCGACGGCGGCCGTCTCGTCGAGCCCCTGCCGTGACAAGTCCTTGTAGACGGAGATGGAGGACACGAAGGTGTAGTGCTGGACGTGAGGGGCCAGCAGCTCCGCGGAGGCGCGCACGACGCGCGGCACATAGCCGGAGGTGTCCACCACCGCGTCCCACTCGCGGCCCTCCAGCGCCTTCAGGCCCGCGCCCTTGTTCGGGTCGCGGTCACCCGCGAGCTTCTCCACGTCCGGGAAGAGGCCCGGGTTCGTCTTGCCCCGGTTGAAGAGCGTGACGGTGTGGCCGCGCGAGCGCGCGAACTCCACCAGCGCCGGCCCCAGGAACGCGGTGCCGCCCAGGATGAGGAGGCGCAGCGGCGCGGCGGGCGCGGAGGCCTGCTCCCCCTGCCCCTGGGTAGACGACGCGGCGGCACCGGACGTGCCCGTGGTGGCGCACCCCATGGCCCAGAGCGAGCCGGCCGCGGCCGCTCCCTGAATCACACTCCTGCGAGACAGCGTCATGCGGGACTCCTCCTGCGTGTGTGGACTGACTGCGTGTGGATGACCGCTAGCGGGCCGCGGCCTCTTCGGACACCGGCGCCTCGGGCGCGGCGGCGGGGACCACCGGCTCCGCCTGCCGCCGCTGGTGACGCGCGAGGTACAGCGACACGCCCAGCCACAGCCCGGCCAGGGGCACCGCCGCCAACGACAGGCCCGTCATGCCCAGGCCCAGCTTCGTGAGGCCGCCCTGGAGCCAGGCGCTCACCGTGTCGCTGCCGCGGTACACCACCGTGTCGATGAAGCTCTTCGACTTGTAGCGCGCCTCGCGGTCCACGGTGGTGAAGAGGACCTCGCGCGAGGGCCGCTCCAGCGCATAGTGGCTGGCGCCGCGCACCGCCTTGAACAGGATGAGCACGGTCAGCACCGGCATGGCCGCCAGCCCCAGGAAGCCCAGGCCCGTCACCACCGGCGCCACGGCGAGCCCCGCCCCCAGCCCCAGCCAGGAGATGACGCGCCCGGTGACGAGCGTCTGCAACCCCAGCGTCGCCAGCTGCACGTAGAAGTCGATGTCACCGAAGAGGGCGGTGCGGCTGGCCGCATCGTTGCCCATGGCGGCGACGAGCCGCACCTCCTGGAAGTAGAGGAACGTGGAGGTCGCCGCGTAGAGCAGCACCTGGAGCCCCAGCGCCAGCAGGAACGGCGACGTCACGATGAGCCGCAATCCCGCGAGCACGCCGCCGCCCAACGGGCCCTGCGCCGCGGCGGGCTGATGCTGCACGTCCTGGGCCCAGCCGCTCAGCCGGCGCACGCACTGCGCGCTCACCTCCAGCAGCACCACCGAGATGAGGATGAGGTTCACCGGACCCACCGGCTCGGCGAGCCGTCCCACCAGGAAGGGCCCCACCAGCATGCCCGTGGTGCCCCCCGCGGCGATGAAGCCGAAGAGCCGCTTGCTCTGTCCGCTGGCGAAGACGTCCGCCATGAAGCTCCAGAAGATGGAGACGACGAACAGGTTGTAGACGCTCAACCAGACATAGAAGACGCGCGCCACCGTCTCCCGCGCCACCCCGAGCTTCAGCACCACGAAGAAGCCCAGCAGGTTGAGCAGGAAGAAGCGGTAGACGCGAGGAATCACCACCCGCCGGGGCCAACGCGACACCAGCGCGGAAAAGGCAGGCACCGCCGCGAGCATCACCAGGAAGGTGGCGGTGAAGAGCCAGTCCAAGCCCTTCACGCTGCCCGCCGTGCCCATCTCATTGCGGATGGGCCGGAGGATGGCATAGCCACACATCAGCGTGAAGAAATACAGGAACGACCAGCGGACGGCGCCGACCTCCTCGTCCCGAACATCCACGAATCGCCTGAGCATGGAGGAATTCACGTGAGCGGCCCAACGAGGCCCCGGGCAACGTATTCCCAGGACCGCCATGATGGAACGAGCGCGGCGGAAAGATGTTGCGAGGATTACGCGCCGGCGGAGAGGACCTCGCGGAGCGCCGCCTCCACCCGGGGCAGCGTCTCCTCGATTTCCTTCACCGACGTGGCCCCCACCGACAGGCGGAACCACCCCGTGTCCGCGTCCAGGCCGAAGGCCTGGAAGGGCACCACGCCCAGGTTTGCCTTCTCCAGCAGGAGCTTGCGGATGTCATCGTTGGAGCGCAGGCCCCCCTTGCCCACCAGGTCGAAGCGCACCGACAGGTAGATGGCGCCCTGCGGCGCGATGTGCTGGACCGGCAGCCCCGCCTCGCGCATGCGCGTGAGCCCCTGGTGCAGGGCCTCCAGCCGCGCCTCCACGGCCTTGCGCATCCCCTCCAGGAAGGTCTCCGTCGCCGCGGTGTCGTCGAGGTAGCGCGCCACCGCGACCTGCTCCGCCTTGGGGGCCCAGGCGCCCACGTGGCCGAGCACGTCCCGCATGCGGGCGATAATCGTCGGCGGCCCCACGCCCCAGCCCACGCGCACGCCCGTGGCGGCGAAGGCCTTGGAGATGCCATCCACGAACACCGTGTACGGCGCCACCTCCGGCACCAGCGACACCGGCGTGACGTGCCTGGCCGCGCCGAAGCTCAGCACCCAGTAAATCTGGTCGTACATGAGGATGAGCGGCTTGCGGCCCTGCTTCTCGCGCTCGCGGTTCTCCGCGACGACGCGCTCGCAGATGGCGCCCAGCGTGTCCGGCTCAATCATGGTGCCGGTGGGGTTGAGCGGGCTGCACAGGCACAAGAGGCGCGCGGCGCCCAGGTGCGGCGCCAGCTGCTCCACGGTGGGCATGAAGCCCCGCGCGGCGTCCGTCACCACCACCGCGCTCTTCGCGTCCATCATGTGCGCGTAGTGGTTGTTGTTCCACGAGGGCACCGGGTAGACGACCGTCTCCCCCGCGTCCAGCACGCTGCGGTACGTGCTGTAGATGATGGGCCGCGCGCCTCCCGCGATGACGATGCCCTCCAGCGGGTACTTCAGGCCCAGGGAGCGCTCGTAGAAGCGCTGCACGGCCTGGCGGAGCTCCAGCACGCCATCCGACGGCGGGTAGTTCGTCTCTCCCGCCTGGAGCGCGGTGGTGATGTGCGTCTTCAGCGCGTCGGGGATGGGGAACTCGCGCGGGTTGAAGTCGCCCACCGTGAGGTTGCACACCTTCTGGCCCTTGGCGACCCGCTCGCGAATCTCCGCCGCGATGCGGAGGATTTCGCTGCCGACGATGCCACGCGCCATCGTTCCCACGGTGGCGTCGTCCTTGGAGGGACGGGGAAGAGAGGTCAGGTCGAGGGGGGCCATGCGAGGGTGCTCTCCGGTTCGTGCGCGTTCGGGGGCCGCGCGGGCAACTTGCGGCGCGGACGATAGTCGCGGCCCCACCGTCCTGTGTCATGCATTCGTGGTGACGGAGACCCTCCGGGGCAACCGGCCCTCCGTGGAAATTTCCAGCGCTTCCGGGGCCGTCCAAAGGTGTTCGCCTTGCCCGCTTTCCCGTCGTGACACTGGCCCCCGGACCGCCGCCCGTGCGAGACGATGGGCCGAACTCGCAGGCCCTGGCAGGAGGGGAATGATGACGCGGTCCGGACGGAGGATGACGTCGCTGTGGTTGGCCGGGTGTCTGGCATTCGCCGGGTGCGCCAAGAAGGAGGAGCCCGCCGCGGCCCCCACCGGCGCGCAGCCCCAGCCCGAGGTCCAGGCGCCACCCACCTCGCCGCCCCCGGGCACCCTCCCGCGCGAGGGCGAAGCTGCCGCCAGGCCGCCCGTGCACACGGCCTCCATGGGTGACAATGAGACCGAGCCGCCTTCGCATGCGCCCGCGAAGAACCGCGAGTGGACCACCACCCCGGTGTCACTGAAGCGGCGCCCGGCCCAGTCGGTGACGCTGCGCTCGGTGCGCGCCGGCACGCATGCGGACTTCGACCGCGTGGTGTTCGAGTTCGACGGGCCACAGGTCCCCGGCTACCAGCTCCAGTACGTGGACAAGCCCATCATCCAGTGTGGCTCCGGCGACGAGACGCCCCTGGCCGGCAAGGGCTTTCTCCAAGTCACGCTCTCACCCGCGCGCGGCCATGACGACCAGGGCCGCGCCACCGTGGCCGCGCTGGAGCTGAAGCCCAGGCTGCCCACCCTGCTGGAGCTGGTGCGCACGTGTGACTTCGAGGCCGAGGTGACGTGGGTGCTGGGCACCAAGGCGCCCAACGACTTCCGCGTCATGGAGCTGAGCGAGCCCACCCGCCTCGTGGTGGACGTGAAGCACTGAAAGCCCAGGCGTCACCCGGCCCGCAGCGCGCGGGCCAGCGCGTCCAATCCCTCCAACAGGCGCTGGTGCCGCGCGCGGGCCAAAGCGCCCTGGGCCCGCAGCGCCATGGCGAGCGCCGCGGGCAGGTTCACCGCGGCGTCCGCCTTCAGCCGCTCGCGGTACTGCCGCGCCCAGTCCTGGGGCACGCGCAGGGACCAGTTGCGCTCGTCCACCGTGCCGGGCGCGTTGTACGTCTCCGGCATCCCGAGCAGGTCGGTGAAGAACATCATCACGTTGCGCGCGCGGCTGGCGAACAGGTCCGCCACCTTCGCCTGCGCCAGCCGCCCCGGGCTCGTGGACAGCTCGCGCGCGAAGGCCTCGCGCTCGGAGGGCTCGGGGCACAAGCGCGCGGCCAGGTACTCCGCCTGCGCGCGCAGCGTGCCCTTCCATTGCCAGTCCGCCACCAGGCGCCACAGGGACTTCGTGTCGTGGTTGCCCACCATCACCCAGTCCTCCGGGCCCACGTTCTCACTGCGGTACACGTCCGCCGGGTCGTGCAGGTCCGCCTTCTGCGTCACGCGGAAGCGGCCCAGGCCGTACTGCGCCAGCACGCGCTCCAGCGGGTACGGCAGCGTGCTGAGCACCTCCGCGAGCAGGTCCCCCAGCTGCCGCCCATTACGGCGCGACGCCTCCACCACCGTGTCGAAGAGGACGCTATAGCGGCGCACCTGTTCGGGCGAGAGGTCCTTCACCCAGCGGTCCGCGTAGCGCGACACGGCGCGGTCCACCTGCTCCGGGTGCACGAGCGCGAAGCGCGCCAGCGCCGGGTGGTCCGGCAGGTCCGGTGACGAGAAGAGCCGCGCGCCATGTTGCACGGACCACAGCGCGTCCGGCAGGTCCGCGCGGTACACCCACGGGCACACCAACCCGTGCGGGTGGTCCAGCCGCAGCCCGTCGTACTCGCCGAGCATCTTGTCCATGCGCGCGTTCATGAAGCGCAGCACGGGCCCGTTGCGGCTCCCGGCGTTCGCTCCGGCGTCGTCCGGCTCGAAGTACTGCTCCGGGTCCATCACCGGATAGTTCCACGGCTGGCCGTCCGGGTTCGTCCGGCTGGGCGGCGCGCCCATGAGGTAGGTGCGCAGGAAGAGGCCCTGCCAGGCCCACGCGTCGCGCGGAGACAGGCCAATCTGGAGGTCGCCGTACAGCTTCAGCCGCCACGCGGCCACGCGCTCGCGCAGGCCGTGGTGCTGCGCGTGGACCAGGAACTGACAGAAGGCGTAGCGCTCCAGCGTGTCCGCGTAGCGCAGCTCCAGCTGCGTCAGGCGCGCGACGGCCGCCGCTTCCTCCTCCGGGCGGGGATTCCACAACCGCCCGTCCAGCGAGTCCGCCCAGCGCCGCCAGTCCGGCTCGCGCTTCTCCTCGCACAGCACGTCGAAGAGGGCGTCCCGCACCAGCCAGGCCCGGTGCTGCTGACGGAAGGTGTCGAAGCGCGCGGCCAGCGCCCGGATGGACGGAGCGGCGTCCGGCGCCGCGCGCTTCTGCTGGAACGTGCGCCACGCTTCGTTCAGCAGCGTGGTCTGCGCGCGGAAGGCCTGGCGGAAGCGCTCGCCGGGGGGCAGCGCCTGGGGACGGCTGGCGGCGAGCTGCGCCACGCGGCCCGGGGGCAGCAGCGCGCCCCAGGGCTCGGCGGCCTCCAGCGGCGCGAGCGCCACGTTGAGGAGGTTTCGCGAGAAGAGCGTGCCGTCATACGGCGAGGCGTTGAACTCCGTCACCTGCCCCTGCGGCCCCAGTTGGATGCCGTTGAAGCCCAGCTCCCGGGAGAACGCGAGGAAGCGCGCCGCTCCTTCCGAGTACGGCGAGCCCCAGCCCGTGTCCTCTTCTGGAAGGCTGGGGAAGCTCGGGTCGTGGATGCTGAGCACCCAGTTGCGGACGTCGAGCGCGGCCAGGGCTTCAGTGACGAGTCGATGGTGATTTTCAGGCAGCAAGGCGCGAGACATGGCGGAAGGGGCTGACCCTACGGCCCCTGGCGCGCTGCGCCAACCGTCCTGTCGTCCTGAGTCCGCCCGTTCGTTGCCGAGCCCTCAATCGTGCCGGGCCTGAGGGGCGGGCCGGGGCTCTCCACGGCCGCCGCCTGGGGCGTGGGGCCGCTGTTCGGGAGGCTTCATCCGGAAGAGCTTGCGCAGCACGCGGGTGGCCCACGTCCGGCCGTCCACCAGGATTTCGTACACCGTGGGAATCACCAGCAGCGTCAGCAGCGTGGACGTCACCGTGCCGCCAATCACCGCGCGTCCCAGCGGCGCGCGGAAGTCGCCACCCTCGCCCGCGCCGATGGCCACCGGCACCATGCCCGCCACCAGCGCGAAGGTCGTCATGATGATGGGGCGCAGACGGATGCGGCCCGCTTCGATGAGCGCCTCGCGCAGGGGCATGCCCTTCTCGTGTGACCACTTGGCGAAGTCGATGAGGAGGATGGCGTTCTTCGCCACGATTCCCATCAGCAGCATGATGCCGATGAGGCTCATGAGGTTGAGTGTGTCGCCCGTGAGCAGCAGCGCCAGCACCACGCCGATGAGCGACAGCGGCAGCGAGAGGAGGATGGCCAGCGGGTCCAGGAAGGAGCCGAACTGGATGACCAGGATGAGGTACATCAGCATCAGCGCCATGCCGAGCGCGATGAACACGCGCATGAACACCTCGGCCTGGTCCGCGGACTCGCCGCCCGTCGTCAGCGTGTAGCCCGGCGGCAGCTTCACGCCGTCCAGCCGCTCCTGGATGTCCGCGCCCACCTCCGACAGCGAGCGCCCCTGCACGTTCGCCTGCACGTTGATGACGCGCTCACGGTTCAGGTGCGTCACCTGCGCCGGGCCCAGCGTCTGGCGGATGTCCGCCACCTGCCCCAGCGGCACCAGTCGGGGCGGTCCGCCCGCCGCCGCGCCCACGGAGATGGGCAGCCGCGACAAGTCGTCGGGGTTGTCACGCGCCGTTGGCGCCAGCCGCACCATGACGTCCCTTGTCTCGCCAATGGGGTCCACCCAGTCGCCCACGTCCAGGCCCGCGAAGGCTGGCCGCAGCACCTGGGCCACCTGCCCCACCGTCACGCCGAGCTGTCCGGCGAGCCCGCGGTTCAGCTCCACCTCCAGCTCCGGCTTCTGCCCTCGCGTGGACAGGCCCACGTCCACCGCGCCGGACACCTGCGCCACTTCCTCCTGGACCTGCTGCGCCAGCTGCGTGAGCACCCGCTGGTCCGGTCCGCGCAGCTCGTATTGGAGCTGCTTGAAGGCGCCGCCGAAGCCCGAGGTGAAGACGGAGACGGTGGCGCCGCCGATGCGCTTCATCTCCTCGCGGAACTGGACGCCCAACGCGTCCTGGCTCACGTCGCGCTCCGCCTTGGGCGTCAGCCGCACGTACACCAGGGCCTGGTCCACGCCGGGCGCGCTGAGCGCCAGGGGCACGCCGATGGTGGCGTAGGTGTAGTCCACCTCGGGATGGGCGCGCAGGGCGCGCGTCACCTCGTCCACCTTGCGCCGGGTGTACTCCAGGCTGGAGCCCGGCGGCGTCTCCACCAGCAGCTCCACCTCCGCGCGGTCGCTCACCGGTACGAAGCCCGCGCCGCCCACCGTTCCCTGGAGCACCAGCGCGCCCACCAGCGAGCCCACCGCCACCAGCACCATCACCAGCCGGTGGTCCAGCGCCCAGGCGATGACGTGTTTGTAGCGCTCCGCCTGCCGGTCGAACCAGGCGTTGAAGCGGCTCAGCGTCCGGGTGATGAAGCCCGGGTTCTTCTTCGGCGGCTCCGGCCAGTACGCGCTCAGCATCGGGTCCAGCGAGAAGGACACGAACAGCGACACCAGCACCGCGCAGGCGATGGTGAGGGCGAAGGGCTTGAACCACTGGCCGGCCACGCCGTACATGAAGGCCACCGGCACGAAGACGGCGACGATGGAGAAGGTGGTCGCCGACACCGCGAGGCCAATCTCCGAGGTGCCCTCGCGCGACGCCGTGTAGTGGTCCTTCCCCATCTCCACGTGGCGGACGATGTTCTCCCGCACGACGATGGCGTCGTCGATGAGGATGCCGATGGCCAGCGTCAGGCCCAAGAGCGACATGGTGTTGAGCGTGAAGCCAAAGGCCCACACGCTGATGAAGGACGCCAGCACGCTCACCGGCAGCGCCAGGCCGGTGATGACGGTGGAGCGCCACGAGTTGAGGAAGACGAAGACGACCAGCACCGTGAGCAGCGCGCCCTCCACCAGCGCGGACTGCACGTTGTCCACGGCGTTCTCCACGCGGACGCCGGCGTCGCGCACGATTTCGAGCTTCACGCCCGCGGGGAGCCGCCCCTGGAGCGCCCGCACCCGCGCACGCACCGCGTCCGCGACCTCGGTGGTGCTGTAGCCCCGGGTCTTGAGCACTTCGATGCCCACCGCCTGGGCGCCGTTGAAAAGCGCCAGCGTGCGCGGCTCCTCGGCGCCGACGAAGACGTCCGCCACCTGCTCCAGGCGGATGGCCTGACCGTTGCGCGAGGCCACCACCATGCGCCGGAAGTCCTCCACCTTCTCCAGCCGGCCCTTGAGGCGGATGGACTCCTCCCGCAGCGGCGCGTTGATGCGGCCCACCGGCGCCGCCAGGTTCTGCGCCTGGAGCGCCGCCACCACCTCTGCCACCGACAGGCCCGCGGCCTGGAGCGCCGCCGGCTTGAGCTGCACCGTCATCTCCCGCGCCACGTCACCCACGACCTCCGCCTGGGCGACGCCAGGCACCGAGCGCAGCTCGCCCACCACCGTCGGGTCCGCCACCAGCGACAGCGCCGCGACGTCCAGCCCTTCCGACGTGAGCGTCAGGGACACGATGGGCTGGTCCGCCGGGTCGAAGCGCGTGAGGATGGGCTCCTCCATCTCCTGCGGCAGGTCCGCGCGCTTGCTGGAGATGGCGTCCCGGATGTCCTGCGTCGCCTCCTGGATGTCCTTCTCGAAGTCGAAGAACACCGTGAAGGACGCCAGGCTGTCGGTGGCGATGGACGTCGTCTCCTTCGGGTCCACGCCGCTGATGGCGAAGATGGCGTCCTCGATGGGCTCGAGGATTTCCCGCTCCACCGTCTCCGGCGAGGCGCCGGGATAGACGATGGTGACGCTCACCACCGGGGGCTGGATGTCGGGGAACTCGTCGGTCTCCAGCAGTCCCAGCGACACGAGCCCGAAGACCACCAGCGCCAGCATCGAGGTGATGGTGATGATGGGACGCTTGATGGCGAAGTCGGAAATGAACACGGACGTGACTCCAGGCTTGGAGCAAGGGTGGGACGGCGCGGCCTCACGGCGTGGGCTGCCGCGCTCCAGACGAGGGCGGCGGTGCCTCCGAGCCGCCAACGCCGGGCCCCGGCTCCCCCACGGGCTTCGAGTCTGGACGCGGGGGCGACACCTTCACGCGCGCGCCCTCCGTCACCTCGCTCCGCGCGGCGCCCAGCAGCACCACGTCGCCGTCCTCCAGTCCTGAGCGGACCTCGACCTGACGCGCCACCTCGTCGCGCAGGCCCAGGGTGACCTTCACCCGCTGCACGCGCCCCTCCTGGATGCGCAGCACGGCGAGCTCGGTCCCTGTGTCGTCGATGGCGTCGATGGGAATCGCGACCGCCTGCGTGCCCTCCGAGGCGACGCGCCCCTCCGCGAAGAGCCCCGCCAGCAACTGGAGGTCCGTGTTGGGGATGGCCACGTAGAGGCGAACCTGGCCGGTGGCCGGGTCCACCACCGGGTTGATGCGCTCCACCGTGCCGCGGAAGGCGCGGTCCCCGTAGCCCGTGACGCGGAACTCCACCGGCGTGTCCACCCGCACCTGTTCGAGCTGCGCGGCGGGCACGGAGGCCTCCAGGCGCAACGTGCGCGGGTCCACCACCGTGAAGAGCGGCGCGCCAGGCTGGACGACGTCGCCCGCGCTGGCCTGCCGCTCACTCACCACCCCCGCGAAGGGCGCGGTGACTCGCGCGCGGTTGAGCTGCTCCCGCGCCAGGGCATGCCGGGAGCGCGCCTCCGCGAGCTGTCCCTTGGCCTGCTCCATGGAGAGCTCCGCCCGCTCGAAGTCGCGCTGGGTGATGACCCCCGCCTTGGACAGCCTCGCGGCGCGCTCCTGCTCGGCCTCGGCCACCCGGAGCGCGCTGCGGGCCGTGCGGACCGCCGCCGACGCCGCGATGAGCTGGTCCTTCAGCGTGACGTCCTCGATGCGCGCCAGCTCCTCGCCCTTCTTCACCACCTGGCCCTGCTGGGCCTTGATGTCGAGGACGGTGCCGCCCACCTCCGCGCGCACCGCCGCCGCCGTGCGCGCCTGCAGGTTGCCGGAGATGCCAGGGCCGGAGCGCAGCTGCCGCACCTCGGCGCGGGCCACGTTCTCCTGGCCCAGCGTCACCTTCAGTTCCTCTTGCTGAGGCGCGGGCGCGGCTTCCTCGCCCTTGCGGCAACCGGACAGGGCGCAGAGCCCCATCAGCATCCCCGCCGAGGCTCCGCCGAAGACCTGTCGTATTCGAGCCCGTCTCACAGCGCGTCTCCCATCTCCGCCCCCCAACGGCGAGCCGCCTAACCATGGTGTCGGCCCCCTGCCCCCGGTAGCCGTTGACAACGACGTCTACCGCCAGCAAGCAGGCCGGGCTGACGGGCTGGCGAGCCTTCTCAGGCGCGCCAGGGCGGACCGTGCCTACGGCGCGGGAGGCACCTCGCTCATGATGAGCGTGCCGGCCTGGAAGTGGGCCCACTTGCCGCACTGGGTGCGCGGCGTCTGCTCCGGGCAGCTCACGGCCTGCGCCGCGCGCGTCGTCTGCGTGAAGCAGCGCGCACCATTGGCGTCCCACTCGGCCTCGTGCAGCCACGCCTCCGTATCCGTCTGCACGTTCACGCCGTCATGGAGGTTCACCCACTGGCCATCCGTGGTGTGTGACGTGCCGTCGCCGCAGAAGTCCGCGCGCACCATGCGCGTGCACGCCTGGTGGTGGTCCGCCAGGCTCAGGCCGTCCGCCGTGGTGCCCCAGGGCCGGTAGCCGAAGCGCACGCACTTGGCGATGGCCGCCCCCTCGCAGGCGAAGGTGAAGCGCGCGGCGTCATCCACCTTCGCGCCGCCGCCCGGCTCGCCCTCGCGATAGTCCCACCGACCCGCCACGGGGATGGCGCCCAGCGCGGCGCCGTCCGCCGCCGCGCACGCGGGCCTCCAGAGCGCATCCGCCGCGTCGTAGTAGGAGACCTGGTACGCCCAGACGTCCGCGTCCGCGCCCGCGCCAGGCTCGATGCCGTCGACGCGCAACTCCACGGTCTCCCCACTGCCCAGGTTGCCGATGAAGCGCGCGCCCAGGAAGGCCTGGCCGGACACCGGGCCGCTGGAGGCGACGCCGTGGAAGACGCTGCCCTCCAACCGCACCGCGCCCAGCACTTCCTCCGCGATGCGGGCACCCGCCAGGTCCACGGACACGAGCAGCTGTCCCAGCTCGGGGGTGTTCAGGTTGCGGCCATTCAGGTTGCGGCCATTCAGGTTCCGTCCGTTCGGTGCCGCCAGCTCCGCCACGCCTGAGCGCAGCGCCACCGGCTCCGACTCCGTCACGTTGCCCGCACACCCCACCATGCCCACCGCGCTGACCAGCGCAGCCACCGTCTGCTTCCAAGCGCCCATCACCGACCACCCTCCCGGCCCGACCACGACGGCAATGTCCGCAGCGGCCCCCCGCCCAGCAACTTGCGCGAGCCCCCGCAGGCACTTGCTTCGTCCACTGCGCATCACCCGCCCAAGACGTCAGGGCGGACACAGGGTTCCTCCGTCCGGTAGCGCGCGGAGCGGATGTAGGGCAGGCAGGCGGGTTTATGGGTGCGCGGTGGATGCCACGTCCGCGCACACCCGCATGCCCACCGTCACGTCACGCAGGGACGGCTCCGGCAGCTCGCGGTTGGAGACGCGCGCCGAGGTCGCCGCGAAGGCGAAGCTGCCCCCACGCGCCACGGCCTTGCCCGGCTCCAGCCAGGAGCGGGTCCACTCCCACACGTTGCCGGACATGTCGTCCACGCCGAAGGGACTGCGCGATGCGGGGTGACTGCCCACCTCGTCGGGGCCGAAGCCTCCGGGCTGCTTGCCGTAGGTGGTGTCGATGTTGGCGTCGTCCGGGGCCAGGGTGTCGCCGTGCGGGTACTCACGCCCGTCCACGCCGCGCGCCGCGCGCTCCCACTCCAGCTCCGAGCAGAGCCGAGCGCCGGGGACCCGGCCGCTCTCCGACAGCCACACGGCATAGGCCTCCGCGTCCGCGAAGGTGATGCCGCTGACGGGGAAGCGCAGCCAGTCCTGCGCCGCGCGCGAGGTGCGGCGGGCGTAGCGCAGCGGCTCCCCGGCCCGCGCCACGTAGGGCTCGCTCCCCGGCTGGAAGCGCAGCCGCCAGACGCCGTCCACCTGTCCCAGCGCGAGCAGCCCCGCGTAGCCGCCCGTGCCCACGCGCGGTAGCCGCTGTGCGCGTTGCTCGGACGGCAGCGACTCCACGTAGGCCAGCCACTCCGCATACGTCACCTCGTGCCGGGCCATCAGGAACGCGGGGACGTCCACGGGGTGCAGCGGGACGGCGTTGAAGAACTCACGCACGCTGGCCTCGGCCGCGCTGCCGAACTTCACCTCGCCCGGCGGCACGAAGACGAAGCCCTCCGGCACGCTGCCCACGCGCGGCAGCGGCACGCCGAGCCGCCGCGCCTCGCCTCGCCGCAGCAGCACCCACTGCACCACCGGCTCGTAGCCGAGCGCGCGCGCGGAAATCTGGTACGTGCCCGGCGCCACCTCCGCGTCCAGCCAGCGCCCCGGGTCCGCTTGCAGGGGCGCTCCCAGCCGATACGCGCCCTGCGCAGCTCGCGTCAGCGGGCGCAGCTCCACCTCCGCGCCTGGAACGGAGGTCTCCAGCGTGAGGCGGGCCGCTTCGTTCCAGCGCCGCCAGCGCGTGCCCGCCGTGTCGTAGAGCCGCAGCCGCTGGAGCAGCGCGGGCAGCGTCGCGGCGTCTTCGGCCTGCTCGGCCCACAAGGCGCGCTCGTAGAGGAAGTCCGCCAAGGCCTCGCGCACGTCGGCGCGGCCGGGCGCCAGCGCCAGGGCGCGCTCCAGCCGTCCGGCCACCTCGTCGAAGCGGCCTCGAAGCTGTCCCGCCTGCGCACCGGCCAGGCTCCAGTGCCGGTCCGCCTCGGCGCGCTGGCCGGTGTCGTAGAGACGGAAGGCCGCGGCGCGCTCGGCGCTCAGCGTGGCCCAGTCCTGACGGACGGCGCTCAAGGCCTGGGCCGCCTGGCCGAGCTCGTCGCGCACCTGCTGGTCCAGGCTCCACCGCTCCCTCAGCTTGAGCCCGCCGTAGACGAGCCCCAGGGACACGACGAAGCCCACCACCAGCGCATGCCGCGTCCGCCGGCTGCGCACCATGGTGCGGCGCGAGGCCTTCAGGAAGTCGCGCTCGCGGCGGGTGAGCTCTCCCGTGTCGAGCACCTGCGTCTCCTCCAGCTGACGCGGGCCCCACAGGGCTTCGCTCGGGAAGCCCAGCTTCTCCCAGTGCGCGGCGGCGGCCTCCAGCCGGGCTTGGACTTCGCGGCGCTCGGAGGCTTCGGTCAGCCAGCGCGCCAGCGTGCCCCAGCCGGAGAGCAGCGCCTCGTGGGCCAGCTCGTAGGACGTGCCCTCCTGGGCCTCGCGCGCCACGAGCAGCCGCGCGTGCACCAGCGCTTCCAGGGCGGCGCGGTAGCGCGCGTCGTCGCCCACCAGCTCGCGGTCCGTCTTGCGCGCGCGGGTGCCGTCCGCGGTGACGAGCCGCAGGAGCACGCCCCGGGCCGCCACTCGCTGGTCCGGCAGCAGCCGGGCCACCGCGGCATCCGCGTGCCGCGCGAGCGCGCCCTCCACGCCGCCCAGCGAGTCGAGCACCGCCTGCGTCATGACACCGGCCGCCGCGTCGCGCGCCTCCCACAGCTCGGCCAGCGCGAACTGGAGCACCGGCAGCCCGCCCTCCGCCGCGGACAGCGTGGAGGTGACGAGCGCGTCCACCAGCGCGTCGGACTCGAAGCGCACGCCCTTCACGCGGGCAGGGCCCGTCACCGCCTCCCGCGTCTCCTCGGGCGACAGGGCGCGCAGCAGGTACAGCGCGCGCGGCACCTCCGCGCCCAGCCCTGGCACGGCGGACAGCCGGGTGAGGAAGTCGCTGCGCCCCGTGGCGAGCAGGCGCACGCCGCTGGCACCCTCCGCGAGCGCGCCCAGGGCCTGTCCCGCGGCTTCCGCCTCGGCCCGCGGCGCCAGCGTCACCAGCTCCTCGAGCTGATCCACGTAGACGAGCAGCCCCTCCTGGGCGCCCAGCTTCACGCGGAGCCGGCGCACCAGGGACGTGGGCTCGGCGCGCAGGGCCTCGGCAAGGGGCTCCTCTTCCGTGTCCAGCACGGGCGCGAGCGCGGTGGCCAGGGCCGCCAGGGGCCTGCGGCCCGGCACCAGCCGCACGCCGCGCCAGCGACGCCCGTCCTCCAGGCCCCCTTCGGTGACAGCGGGGAGCAGCCCGGCGAGGCACAGGGAGGACTTCCCCACGCCCGAGTCGCCGGTGATGAGCAGGAAGGGCTCCGAGCGCATCCGCTCCAGCACCGCGCGCTGCTCGCGGCGGCGGCCGAAGAAGACGGCGCGGTGCTCCGCCTCGAAGGCCTGGAGACCACGATAGGGATTGCCCTCCGGCACCGCCTGGACGGTGTCGTCGCGCGTGAGTGCGTCCAGGGCGTCGAGCAGCTGCGAGGCGGTGGCGTAACGCTCGGCGGGCTCGCGACGCAGACACTTGTCGATGACGGCGGCGAGGTCGGCCTCCACGCCGGGCACCACCCGGGCCAGGGGGCGCGCATCCCGGTGGCGCACCCGCTCAGAGAGTTCGCGCCATGGCACGTCCCGGAAGGGGCCCTTGCCCGCGCACAGCTCGTACAGGACGACGCCCAGGGAGTACACGTCACTGCGCGCCGTCAGCGCCTCGCCCGCCCAGGCCTCCGGGGACATGTAATACGGCGTCCCCACCAGCGAGCCGCGCGGCAGCGAGGGAAGGAAGACCCCGTCCAGCGAGCGCGCGCCCAGGTTGGGGCTGGCCTCCGGGTCCAGGTCGGGAGGCAGCTCGGGTGGCGGAGTCCCAGAAGCGGGCGTCGCGACCTCCCCCGCCCCCGCGGCCCGGTCCAGGAGCTTCGCGAGGCCGAAGTCGAGCAGCTTCACCTCGCCAGCCTCGGTGAGCACGGCGTTGCCGGGCTTGATGTCCCGGTGCAGCACCCCGCGCCGGTGCGCGGCGCTCAGGCCCCGCGCCAAATCCCGCCCCATGGCCAGCACGCGCTCCCAGGGCTGGGGCTTGGGCAGCCGGTCCAGGCTCATCCCCCGGATGAACTCGGAGACGAGGTAGGGCTGCTCCTCCAATTGCCCCACCCGGTAGAGGGTGACGACATTGGGGTGCTGGATGCGCGCCGCCGCCCGGGCCTCCACCAGGAACCTCGCCAGGGCGTTGGGCCCCAGGGCGGGGATGAACTTCACGGCGACGGGGCGCTCGAGCAACGTGTCATGGGCCAGGAAGACCCGCCCCGTCCGCCCACGCCCGATGGCCCGCACAAGGCGGTACTCGTCGAACTCCTGGGGAGGAGTCCACGCATCAGGAGGCGGCGAGGCGGCCGGAGAGCCCACACCCCGTGCCTATGCATCCGTCCGCCAGGGGTCAACTGAACGGGCCGCGAGGGAGGAGACTCCAGGACGCCAGGGCCGCTGGAGTGTCCGTTGCCGAGCAGTGGCGGTGTCCTTGGGCGCTAGCCGCCCCGGACCTTCCCCTTGCTCGGCTTGAGCATGTTTCGGATCTTGTTCTCCAAATCCTGCGGCAGGCAGGGCTTGGCGACGAACTCGTCCGCCCCGGCGTCCCGGGCGTGCTCCGCGTTCCCCGCGAGCACATGGCCGGTGAGCGCCATGACGGGGATGTCCCGGGTGCGGGAGTCCTGTTTGATGCGCCGCGTCGCCTCCCAGCCGTCCATGACGGGGAGGGACAGGTCCATCAGGATGATGTCGGGCTCGCCCTCGCTGGCCTTCTCCACCGCCTCCACGCCGTTGCGGGCGGTGTCCACCTCGAAGCCGACGAACTCCAGGTACTCCGCGTACATCTCCCGGGCGTCATCGAAGTCGTCCACCACGAGCACGCGCTTCTTGTTCCCGCCCGCCGCGGGCTCCTTGGCGGCTGGCAGGTCTTCTGCCTGGACTGTCATCGCCGTGCTCTTCATGGGACAGACGCCTCTCGGGGTTGGAACGGGCGTTAGGCAATCTATACACGCCCCTCCCGACGTGCCCACCCCACCCCGCTCTTCAACGAATGCGGACCGGAGTGCCAGCGCGTGTTCATTGGAGGACAGGTGGAGTGGACGGTGGAACGTCGGCTGGGGCTCAGTTGTTGGAGCGGTAGACGTAGAGGTAGCTCTGGCCGGGAGTGCCTTCGGACTCTTCGATGCGGGCCAGGACAAGTTGGCCCTGAGCGTCCAGCGCGACGACACTGTGACCGACGGGGACCCTTCCTGGCACTGGGCGCAGCAAACCACCCAGTGGTCCCCAGGCAACGCCGTCCCAGCGGCGGACGTAAGAAACCCAAGGCCCATCGGCAATCTCAGGCTCGCCGAGCACCGCAAGCAACCGGCCCTGCACATCGACACTGAGCCCCCCGATCAGGGCATCCGTGGCACCAGGAAACAAGCCGCCCGCATGCGTACCAAGACGAGCCCACTCAGTCCCATCAAGTCGCTGGACGCCTCCAGCCCGAGCTCCATGCATATCCGAATACGTGACGACCTGAATCAGGTTGTCCTCCCCATCAAGGCCGTGTCCGCGGAGCAGCCCATTGGTGGGCGTCACCAGGGACTCCCACGCGCCGCCATTCCACCTGTGAATGTACGTCTTCGTATCGATCCCGCCCGGATTGGACTCAGCCCAGACAACGATCGGCCGTCCCTGCGCATCCAGCATCAACTCCACATGAGAGACATTCCAGGCGGCGTCGACCTTGAGAGCCCCTCCGAGCGGCACCCAATCAGTTCCTCCCCAAGCCAGGACGGAAACCTGGGATTCCTGATTCGATTTCTTCTCCCGGAAAGCCATCGCCATGTCGCCACGGGCGTTCGCCTTGAACTGTAGAATTTCGATGATTCCCTGCGACAGGCGCGCCTCGACTGGCCTCCCCACGAGAGTCCACTGGCTTCCCGACCAGTGGCGGACATGAACATTGACATACCCGGCCGCCGTCCCTTCCGTCCAGGCTACGACTGGGTTTCCGTCCGGAGAGCTCTGGAGCACATATGAGTAAACATATGTCTCACCGCCATTCGCATCCAGTACATCTCCCAGCCGCTCCCATGAAGTCCCATTCCACCGCCTGACATGGACGCCCCAATTTCCTGGCCTGGCGCCACTAACAAACGAAACAATCGAGCTGCCAGTTGCGTCAAACGCAAGCGATGGAAAATACACAGTGGGGTATTCAGCAGGCTCAGCAACAAGACCGCCACCCATGGAGAGATAGGCCGGGTACGTCCAATCCCAGGAGTCCACAGGGCCAACAAGTGCGTTTCCTGCTACGTCCGCCACCGAATCAGTGAGCGTCACGGACATCGTCGTATCGACCGGAACCGCGTCCAGAGGCCGCAACGTCAGCGAAGTACGTTCTGCAGAAAGCAGCAATTCCACAGGAACCTCAATGCCATTCGACCAGAGCTTCACGGACTCGGTCGTGACAGAGCCAGGCTCAATAGGCTCGGAAAATACGGCCTGGATGGGATGGCGAACCAAGGCCGTCTGAGTCCCTGGCAAGGGTGATTGTAAAAGAAGCCTCGGTGCCTTCCGGTCCACGGTGAGCGTGCTCGCATCGCTCATGAGCCTGCGTTCTCCGATGGTGACCCTCGCAGCGAAGCTATGAGTCCCCTCGTCCAATGCCTGCGTGCTCCAGCGCAGTTCGTAGCGCGGTGGAGGCAGCAAGGCGACCGGATTCCCGTCGATGAACAGCTCAACAGCGTCCGGAGCATCCCCTGTCACGGAGGCACGAACCCCTACGTCTCCATTCGTCACGGTCCGCGACAGCTCAAGCGTCACTGCGGGAGTGGATGACCCCGCATCCGCCACAGGACCTGCGTCAGGCGAGTTAGCAACAACATCGACTTCAGGCACATTGATACATGCCAAGAACAGGGAACTGAAACACACTGCCCAAATTCGTATAGAGCCCATTTGTCCTACTCGGGCATGCAGCAGCCATTCCCAGGAAAGGCGGGCTTTGCTGCCCCAAAGGCTTGGATATTCGATGACTTACAGGGCAGGAGCCGTCCGAGCCCACCCGAGGCACACCACACCTTGGACCCTGGGTCCGGGTAGGTGGACTCTTTCTCCGACCGGTGTACTTCAAAGCCGAAACACAACACCCCCGCGGGGCAATGCCCCACGGGGGTGTCTGTTCAAGCCCAAACGTCTAGCGAAGCAGACGTGCCTGAGAACTCACGGCAGGGCGGGAGGAGCAGGATGCACGCCAATCCCCGTGATGGCCACATCGCTCGCAAGAGGCTGGCCCCAGACGTTCTCGTAGGTCCCGCTGATCCCGCGACTCCCCAGCTTCGAGAAGCCCACCGTAATCTCGGTTCCAAGCAGATTGGGGTTGTTCGGCCCAGCATAAATGAAGCGGAACCGAGAGCTGTATCCCGACCTGATGATTGGGAACACAGGGTTTTGGATAGGCGTGGTGGTATACAGCGGGACTATCGGCTCGGCCTCGAGCAGGTCGAATCCCGTCAGGAAGCCCTTTTCACCTTGCGAATCGCCGAGCGTGCCGCTGTTGTTCAAGTCGATGTTGAAAAAGACTTGAACGAGCTCCCCAGTCGCGACTTTGCTCGCAATTGGATGCGTGAAGTAAACATAAACATATTCACCGACATTCAATTGACCCGAAGTCGGGAGTGTCACTGACGTTTCATGGTACCGCGACTCTGCGATAGCCGTCGGCTGCTGCGGTCCGCGAGGCTCACCCGCGAAGAAGAAGCCCCGGGAACTGAACAGCGAGCCGCCCTCGGCGGACACCGCGCGCACGTCCAGGTTGTACTCCTTACCCTCGACGATGGACCCGGGGTTGACAGTCGCGCTGTATCCACCGTTGTTCACGGTCGCCGTCACGCCCAGCGATTCACGCGCATCCTCGTTGGTCATGCGCACGAGTAGCGAGTCCTGCTGAATCGGCTGGTTGAAGAACAGGTGGATGGGCTCGCCCGGGCGAACCAGGTTGCGCAGCGGGTGCAGGTCAGCGGCGGCGCCCCTCAGGCTGGCCACGTTGCTGCTCTCGATGCTCAGCGGCACGTTCTGCGGACGCGAGTACGGCAGGCTGATGAGCCGCGTGGTGCCGTTGGCCACCACCTCGGCCCCAGAATACGTGCTGACGTAGCCGCCCGTCTCCGGAATGCCGTCGCCGTTGCTGTCCATGGGCGACACCCACAGCTTGTACTGCCCGGCGCCGTTGCGAAGACGCGCCAACTCGGACGCGCTCGGGATACCCGTGAAGGAGAGCAGGCCCTGCTCGTTCGCGGTCGCATCCACCACCACGGAGCTCACCATCGACGAGGATTGGTCACCGTTGTTGATGGACCCCGCCGGCGTGGCCTCCAGCGTCGCACGGGTCCCCGCCGCGGGACGGCCCGTCGGCGTCACCACCAGGAAGTTCAGCGTGCCGTCCAGCCGCGTCAGCGTGATGGGGCCGAAGCTCGCGTTGCCGTTGTTGATGGGGACATTGCCCGCCGTCGTCGGCACCGTCGCCTGCGCGCGCAGCGTGGCGTAGCCCGCCTTGGAGAACGTCAGCAGCACCTGCGCGCCGCCCGGCACGTTCGTGTAGGTGAAGTTGCCCTTCGCATCCGAGAGGGCCGCCACCGGCTCCGCGGAGCTGCCGATGGTCATCTCCACCGAGACCTCCGTCAGGGGCTGCAGGCTCGTGCTCAGCACCTGGCCCGACACCGTGCCCTTGGGATTGGCCGGCGTCACCACCGTCACCGAGTCAGGTTCACGCACGCCGTCCGCGATTCCGTCTCCGTCCGCATCAACCAGGTCGTCGCCACAACCGAACGCCAGGAACGGAACCACGGCCATTACCAGATGCTTCTTCATCTTCCCCGCCTTGAAAGAAAAGTCCCCAAGTATCACCGCCTCGACATTCCACGAGGCACCAGCCGGACACTCTCCGACACTTGCCCGTTCCGTCAAGAAGCCCCCCTTGATTCAGGGCCGGTTCTCATCCGCCGAGACGCCCGGGGCCGGGTGTGTCACGGATCACTCGGAGAACCCCGTATGCCCTCAGCGACATGAGTCACCGTTGACCCAATCGCGTGACCCACCCGGGCTTTCCGCGGACTGCTAGCGTGAGCCCATGCCGGATGTCTTGGATGTGAATGACCCCTGCCTCGGCTGCGCCATCGTGCGTGGTGCGACCAGGCCCGTGGGAGGCGTCATCGCGCGCGCGCCGGGGCTGGTGCTGCATGGCGTGGCGGGCCCCAGCCCCGTGCCCGGCTGGGTCGTCCTCTCCAGCACCCGGCATGTGCGCGCCTGGTATGACCTGGAGCCGGACGCGGCGAGCGAGCTCGGCCCCTTCGCCGCCCGGGTCATGCGCGCCCAGCGCGAGGTGCTGGGCGCCGAACACGCCTACGCCTTCGCCATTGGCGATGTGCTGCGCCACTTCCACCTGCACCTCGTCCCCCGCTATCCCCACACGCCGCAACGGCTCTGGGGCCGCGCCGTCTTCGACGCTCCCGCTTCCGACCACCTCCCCGCGCGGGAGCTGGAGGCCGCGGCCCAGTCGCTCGCCGCCGCGCTGGCGGGCTGAAGGCCCGGGCCCAGGGCGCCCTCGCGTGATAGAGACAGCGGCCTCCCCTCCCGTCGAGAGGTGCCGCCTTGTCGCCCGAGCCCCGCAACCGCGTCCTGGAAAAAATGCTCGAGCGGCTCTACGCCGCGCTCGCATCCGGCCCCAGCCTCAACAGCCGGCCGCACAACAGCCGCCAGCGCGTGGACCTCGCCACGCTGAGCCGGCTGGATGGCACCGCGCCGCACACCGTGCTGGCCGCCCTGCTCGGAGAGAAGGCCCAGGCCCGGCTCGGCGTGAAGCCGCCCCCGCCCGAGGCCCGCAAGGGCTCCGCCCAGGCCCGCACCGCTCGCTCCCGGGACGACGAGGCCACGGAGACGGATGCCGACGACATGCTGGACGCGGCACCCACGGCCGCGCACGCGCTGGACGACGATGGCGTCCGTTCCCGCGACGTGCCCTCCGACGCCGCGCTTCCGCTGAACGCCCCCCAGGCGCCTCCTCGCGACGTGGCCTCCGACGCCGCGCTTCCGCTGAACGCCCCCCAAGCGCCTCCTCGCGACGTGCTCTCCGACGCCGAGGCACCGCCGCTGGACGAGGCCCACGCGACCTCCCGCGCGGAGGAGGAACAGCAGGCCCTGCTCCGCAAGCTGGCCGCCATCGTCGAGGACGCCCGCACCTTCGAGCAGGACACCGGCGCCCACGTCCTCCACGTGGGCTTCCCCCTGCTCCACCTGCCGCCGGGCGCCAAGGACAAGCGCGGCTTCGGCACCCGGCGCATCCTGGCCCCCATCGCCTTCATCCCCGTGCGGCTCACCCTCAAGAAGGGCCGCATGCCGTCGGTGGAGCTGGAAAGCGCCGAGGCCGGCGTGGACCGCGTGGCCCCCAACACCGCGCTGCTCGCCTGGCTGGAGCAGCAGACCGGCCAGCGGCTGGGTGACCTCTTCGCGGATGAAGCAGGCGCGGACCCGTGGCGCGAGCTGAACGAGCTGGTGGCCGCCGTGTGCAAGGCCCTGGAGCTGCCCGCGCCCTCGCCGTTCACGCCGGAGACCCTCCTGGCCGCCGTTCCGCGTGGCGACGATGCCCAGCCCCAGGCCGCCATCCTCCCCAGCGCCGTGTTGGGTCTGTATCCCCTGTCCAACCAGAGCCTCGTGGACGACATGCGCGCGCTCCTGGACGGCGAGCCCATCTCCGGCCCGCTGGAGAGCTTCCTCCGCGTGGACGTGTCGCTCGGCCTGCCCCCGGGCCACGGCGGCGGCGAACCCAACCTGGAGGGACTCAAGCGCGCGGACGAGGAGCGGCTCGTCACGCTCGCGGACCCGTGCCAGGCGCGCGCGGTGCGGCTGGCTCGCAGCAGCCGAGGGCTCGTCATCCATGGGCCTCCGGGCACGGGCAAGTCGCAGACCATCGCCAATGCCATTGGCGACCACCTGGCGCGCGGGGAGCGCGTGTTGCTCGTCTGCGACAAGCGCACCGCGCTGGACGTGGTGAAGCACCGCCTGGACCACCTCGGCCTGGGGCACCTGTGCGCCGTCGTCCATGACGCCCAGCGTGACCAGCGCGACCTCTACATGGGCATCCGCGAGCAGCTCGACGCGCTGCCGGAGACTCGCACCGACGCGGCCGTGGCCAAGGAGCTGGCGCGCATCGACACGGAGCTCCAGTCCCTCCACGACGAGCTGACGTCCGCCGACCGCGCCCTCTCCGAGCGCCCCGATGGAGGCACCGCGCCGTCCTTCCACGAGCTGGTGGGCCAGTGGTTCTCCGTGGAGGCCCCCGACTCGCTCACGCCCGCCGCGTCGAGTCTCTCCGATGCGCGGCTGAGCGACGTGACGACGCGCGAGCGCGAGGTGCGCGAGGTGCTGGAGCGCGGTGGCAAGGAGGGCTACCCGGAGAACCCCTGGCGTGAAGCCCTGGGCGGAGACCTGGCCAGCTACCTCGCGACGCCCCTGGCCACCTATCGCGAGCGGCTGAGCGACATCGACAGCGCGGCCCAGGAGGCGGATGCCCTCGTGTCACCGGACGTGCCCGTCTTCGGCGCGGACCCTCGGGCGGAGGGCGCGGCGCGCGCCGCCTTCGCGGAGAAGCTGGCGCCGCTGCTGGAGTCGGCCCGCCCGGACGTCCTCGCGCGCTGGGGCTCGGCGGCTCCGGACGGGGTCCAGGCCGCGCGGACCCAGCTCGACGGGCTGGCGGCGCACCGGCAGGTGCTCGCGGAGGGGCCGCTGGACGCGGAGCTGGCGCTGGTCCACCGCGAGCAGCCCCAGGCCTTGAGTGTGCTGGCCCCCGCGATGGCCGCGCTGGGCTCGTACCTGGACATCGCGCGCAAATGGTACGCGTTCTTCTACTTCGCGCGGAAGGCCGGGGCCCGCCGGGTGCTCCAGCAGTTCGGCCTGACGCTGAGCATCCTCGCCGCCGAGCGCGTCACGCGGTTCTTCACGGGCGTGAAGGCCCGCGCACTGCTCACCGAGTACCACCGCGCCACGCTCGTCCCGGGAGACACCTCGACGCTCACCGACGAGGCCCTGTCCCAGACGCTTCGCACCCACGCGGCCCTCTTCGAGTTGCTGCAGGAGCTGGAGCGCACGCCCTTGCTCGCGTCGTGCCGGGACGCGGTGCGGGCTGCCTTGACGGCGGACGCGGGGGCTCGCGCGGCGCTGCTGGCGGGCCTGCGACTGTCCGCGGCCCGAGGCGACGCCGTCGCGCGGCTGGAGGTCCGGCTCGCCGAGGCGGGGCTCTTCTCCGCGCCGTGGTTGGACGCGCGCTCGCGCGGGCTGCGCTCGGGCGAGCGCCTGGCCTCGGTCACCGCAGCCCTGGCGTCACGGCTTCCCACGGTGGAAGGGCTGCTGCGCATGCGCGCGGTGCTGGCGGCCATGCCTCCGGCGCTGGAGGCCGCCGTGGAGCGGCTTGCACGTCAAGGCGCGGAGACCGAGGCGGGCTGGCGCGCGGTGCTGAAGGCGACGCTGGCGGCGGAAGCGTCCGCGAGACTGAGGGAGGCCCCGGCGCTCCAGCACATCGACGCCGAGCGCGTGCGCACCACCCATTCGCACTACCGCGCGCTGGAGGAGAAGAAGCGAGTCCTCGTGCGCGACGCCCTGGTCCACCGCTGGACGCAGCGCCAGCGCGAGCGGCTGCTGGCGGGCACGGGCGGACGGCTCAACGGACAGGGCGCGGAGCTGCGCCGGCGGCTGATGCTGCGGGGCGAGCGCGCCATGCGCGTGCGGCAGGTCATCGCCACCGGGCAGGGCATCGAAGGGGGCGACCCGCTCTTCGACCTCCGCCCCGTGTGGATGGCCAGCCCGCAGACAGTGGCGCAAATCTTCCCCCGCCGCCCCATCTTCGACGTCGTCATCTTCGACGAGGCCTCGCAGTGCCGGTTGGAGGAGGCCCTGCCCGTCCTCACCCGCGCGCACCGCGTGGTCATCGCCGGGGACCCGAAGCAGCTGCCACCCACCCGCTTCTTCGAATCCGCCGTGGTGCAGAGCGCGGAGCTGGAGGCCGAGAGCGAGCAGGGCCTCTTCGAGGAGCAGCAAGCCGAGGTGGAGGACCTGCTGTCGGCGGCGCTCAACCTCGACATCGACCAGTGCTACCTGGACGTGCACTACCGCTCGCAGAACGCGGACCTCATCGCCTTCAGCAACGACCACTTCTACGACAAGCGGCTCCAGGC
>NZ_JABXEP010000121.1:0-25690 GCF_013372605.1 Myxococcus sp. AM009 | reverse complement strand
CGAGGGGCGTGGGCGCTGTGATACTCACCCGGCTCATCCACGCATGCCCCGCGCCTCCCGAAGTGCCTCCCGATTCACCCTGTTCGCCGAGGCGGCGCTGGTGGCGCTCGTCGTGGTGTGTCCGCTGGCGTTGGGCGGCGCCGCCGGGTGGCTGCTGGGGCCGCTGGTGCTGCTGTCCGGCGCGGCGGCGGTGCTGGCGGCGGTAGGGGCGAAGCGGCAGGGTCAGTCGCTGCGCGTTCCGCTGCTGGCCGTGCCCCTGGCGGCGGGGGCGGGCCTGTGCGCGGTGCAACTGGTGCCCCTGCCGGATGGGGTGCTGCGCCTGCTGAGCCCGGAGGCGGCCGCGCTGCGGGAGTTCGCGCTGGTGCCGCTGGGGCTGGAGCGGGCGCGGCCGGTGTCGCTGGACCCATCCGCCACCTGGCGCGAGCTGGCGAAGCACCTGGCCTACCTGCTGGCCTTCCTCGCGGCGGTGCAGGTGAGTCGCTCGCGAGGCAGCCGGGAGCGGTTGCTGGCGGCGGTGGTCTTCACCGGCGCGGGCCTCACGGCAGTGGGGCTGGTCCATGCGCTGCTGGGGGTGAGGTCCCTCTTCGGGCTGATGCACTGGATGCACGCGCGGCCCACGCTGGTGACGCCGTTTGGGAACCCGAACCACCTGGCTGGCTTCCTCGCGCTGGCGTCCACGCTGGGCGTGGGGTTGGCGCTGACGCGCGCAAAGCAGTCGCGGGCGTTGCCATACGCCGTGGCCGCGGGCGTGTCGGGACTGGGCGTGGTGCTGTCGCTGTCGCGCGGGGGCATCGCCTTCTTCGCCTTCGGACAGGTGCTGCTGGCGCTGCTCCTGCTTCGCAAGCGCCACGCGTCCGGTGAAGGGGCGCCCCCGGTCTGGGCCCGGAGCGCCGCGGCGCTGCTGGGGTTGCTGGGCGTGCTGATGGTGGGCGCGTACACGGCGGCGGATGGCCTCTGGGCGGAGGCGCGCACCGCGGACAGCGTGGAGAAACTGCGCCAGTCCAAGGTGGCGCTGTGGCCGATGCTGGCGGATTCCGCGCGGGCGTTTCCCCTGCTGGGCATGGGCCGCGGCGCCTTCGAGGCGGCGTTTCCGCGCTACCAGACGCAGCCGAATCCCAACACCTTCACGCACCCGGAGAACGCGGTGTTGCAGGCCGCGGCGGAGCTGGGCGCGCTGGGGCTGGTGTTGCTGGGGGTGGCCATCTGGGGCTTCTCGCGGCTGCTGCGCCGTGAGGGGTTGGAGACGGTGGACCTGGCGGCGCTCGCGGGCGTGGCGGCGCTGGCGCTGCATGACCTCTTCGACTTCAGCCTGGAGCTGCCCGCGTGCGCGGTGGCGGCGTTGGTGGCGCTGGGCGCGGTGGCGCGTCCCCGGGAGCGCGCCGTCGAGAAGGCGTGGTGCGCGCGCCCCTCGGCCGCGGCGCTGGGGACGGGGGGGGCGCTCACGGTGGTGGCGCTGGTGGCGCTGGTGCCCGGCCGTCATCGCCTGGGCGACGCGGAGGAGGAGCTGGCGCGGCTCGTCACCTCGGGGGCGTCTGCTCAGGACGTGCACACGCGGGGACTGGCGCTGGTGGACCGGCACCCCTCGGACTACCTGCTCTACCGGCTGGTGGCGTCAGCGCACGCGGCGCGAGGGCGTGAGGGGGCGGGGGAGGCGCTGGCCCTGGTCAACCGGGCGCTGTATCTGGCGCCGTTGGATGCCAGCTCCCACCGGGTGGCGGCGCGAGCGTTGTTGGCGTTGGGGCGAAGCGCGCAGGGCTTCCTGGAGTACCGGCTGGCGCACGAGGCCGGGGATGCCACCGTGCTGTTGGGCGAGGCCCTGCCCCAAGCGGAGACGCTGGCATCGCTCACGGTGCTGACGCCGCGGTCACCGGCGACCGCGGTGCGGCTGCTGGATGCGCTGGCCAACACGCCGGGGCGGTTGGCGCTGGCGCTGGAGTACTCGGGCTGGGCGCGGGAGCACTTCGCGGGGCAGCCAGAAGCGGCGGCGCTGTGGGCGCGCGAGGCCCGGCTGCGAATCCTTCGAGGGGACCTGGAGACGGCGGAGGCCGCGCGGGCGCAGGTGGAGCGCCTGGCGCCGGATGCGCTGGACACGCACCTGCTGCGCGCGGAGGTGCTTCGCGCGCAGGGGAAGCGGGAGGAGGCCCTGCGTGCGTTGGAGCGGCTTTTGGCGCGCTTCCCGGGCGACGTGGCGCTGTCCTTCCAGTTGGCCGCGCAGCAACTGGACGCGGGGCTGACACGACGGGCGAAGGACACGCTCAAGGCGCTGGCGCCCTTCATCACGGACTACGCCCAGCGCGCGCGGTTGCTGGCCATGGAAGCCGCGTGCCTGGAGCGCGAGGGGTTGCTCTCTCACGCCTTGGAGCGGCGGCAGTCAGCGGCCCGGCTCGCGCCTGGCGCGGAGGCGTTCTTCGCGGTGGCGCGGACGCAGGAGGCGCTGCGGCGCTATGACGCCGCGGCGCGCTCGGTCCACGAGGGCATGCGACACCTCCCCGAGGGCGCGCGGGCCCAGGCGCGGGCCTGGGTGTCGCGGCTGGAAGGCGCGGAGCGCGAGCGCGTTGAGTCACGGCGCAGGGTGCTGTCGGACGACCCGCGCGCGGCGGAGCTGGAGTACCTGCTGCGGGGCCCGGATGTGGATGGCGAGGCTCGGGACGCGGATTAGGCGCCCGGGCCTCGCTCCGGTTCAGGCGTGCGCGTGGGCCTCCTCGCTTGGACGGCTGGGCGCGTCGGCGTTGGTGGCGGCCTGGAACTGCTGTTCCTGCTCGATGAAGGAGGCCACCACGGGCCACTCCAGGGTGGCGAAGTCCTGGAAGCGCAATTCAATCGTCTCTTCGTGGGAGCCCGCGCGGAAGAGCAGCCGGTCCGCCAGGCTGAGGGATTCATCAACGGCGACGGGCAGGCCGTAGAGTTCACCAAAGGGAGGCTCAGCGCCCACCTCGCAGTCGGGAAAGTGGCCGGAGAACTCCGGCTCGGTCGCGAGGCGGACGTGCCGGGCACCCAGCATGTCTCGGACCTGGCTCAGGTCGACGGTGCCCGCCGCGGGGACGACGACAATCCAAGGCTGCCGGTCCGCCATCACGATGACGGACTTGGCCACGCGCCAGCCGGAGACGTGCAGCGACTCGGCCACTTCTTGAGCGCTGACGGCACGCGGGTGCCAGTACCGCTCGAAACGCACCCCGTTGCGGCGCAGATAGTGCTGTATCGCTTCGGGAATCATGGGGAATCTCACCTCCTCTCGAAAGAAGGTGATGACCGCCAGCGCGTCCGGCCACGGGTGCCTGTCACACTCGGACTTGCAGCCGACCACGGAGCGCCTGGACGCCCGTTCGTAGGGCAGACGGGCGTCCGGATAGACTGCACCGCCATGAACGGGTCGCCACGGCTCCTGACACTCTGCTGACTCCTTCTGGGAGCGCTCGCGTGCGGTACGGCATCCCCCGTGGTGCGCGAGTTGGAAGCCGCGGAGTGGCAAGCGGATGTTGATGGGTGCAGCGCATCGCGCGAGCCGCGCTGCATCGTCCTGGTCTGTGACGAGGGGGTGTTGTGGCTTCTTCCAATATGAGGACGTGGCGGACGACGTCCTCGCGCACGCGACGACGTCAGGAACGGTCGAGAAGGCGACGGGCCGCCCTCCCTTCCGTGGAACGGGCACCTACCGGAACTGGTGGCAGCGCCGTACGGGAATTCGAGGGGACGCACGCCCTCTCGCGACAGCACCGCTGGCGCGGCGCTCTCCCGTCTTCATCCCCGCGATACCCCGACCGCATGGCAAGCTCATCAAACATCACCTTTTCCCGCAGGAACCCCGGCTCGCGGCGTGGTTTCGGGCGGCGGGTATCGACATCCACCAGTTCACCCTGGTCGTCCCCGAGCACGTTCACCGGCAGATTCACAGCGGGAAGGGCATGGGGCCGGGAGGGGCGTGGAACAACGCATGGCGGCAATTCGTGGTGGCCAATCCCCGTCCCCCTTCGCGGGACGTCTTCATGCGGCACGCAGTCGAGCCCGCCTTTCGTTTCGAGCTGTCGGGCCCGGTCGTGCCCTACAACATGCCCATCACGCCCGGAATGCGTGGGCCCCGGATAGAAGCCTTGTGAAGGCAATCCTCATGAGAAGGAGGGCGATGGCGTGAGGTTCTACCGAGTCGAAGCGAGCACGACGTCGCGCTTCACGGGCGACCTGAGCCGAGCCGCGCACAAGTGGGGCCTCCCGGGCGTGGAGCCCTGCACTGACTGCGGAGTGGGTGGCGGCTGGGCGGGCGTGCAGTATCCGTGTGTCGACCTGTCGAGCTTCTCGAAGGCCGAGCTGAAGCCGTTCTCCGACCCCTGGCCCGTCTCCTTTGAGGTCTTTGCCCGGCTGCGCGAGCGTGTCAGGCCCCTGGCGCCAGAAGGCGCTGTCCTGGAGCCCGGAACCCGGTTCGGCCCTCTCACAGGCACGGCGACAGGGGCATTCGGGCAGCTCGGATTGCAGGACTGGACGTTCGTCATTCGCGACGAAGTGCTGGAGACGTTGCAGGGCGAAGGCGTCCGGGGACTCACCGGGTGTCGTCTCGATGTGACGTTCCGAGGAAAGAATCCTCCGGCGCTCCGCGAGGTGCAGCTGGCGCTTCATGGCCGGCTTCATCCCGACTGCTTCGAGCATCCCCGTGCGCCCACCTGCGCGAAGTGCGGAAGCGAGGCCAGTGAGCGCCTGCCAGACACATACTGGCTTGCTCGTGAGACGCTGCCCGCCGAGGTGGACCTGTTCCGGTTGAGGGACTACCCCACCCTCGTCATCGCGACCGAACGCATGGTGGCCGCGGCAGAACGGCTGAAGCTGGAGGGCGTCACCTTCCAGCTCCTGGAAGCCCGCTGAGCCGGAAGCCCAGCGGACGTGGCACATGTCAGCGCTGGAAGTCGTAGACGCTGCCCAGGTTGAGAATCCGGGTCAGCTCATCCAGCGCCGTCATCGTCTCCCGAGCCAGCTGCGGGTCCTGCAAGTCCTTGGGCCGCAGCACCTCGCGGTAGTGCCGCCGCACCCAGCCGGCCAGCGAGTCATGCAGCGCGGGCGTGTAGAAGACGTCCGCCTTGATGGCCCCGCGCTCCTCGTCCGTCAGCCACACCCGCTGGCGCAGGCAGGCCGGGCCGCCGCCGTTGTTCATCGACTGGCGCACGTCCAGGTAGTGCACGGCCTTCACCGGCGTGTCCTCGGCCACCACGCGCTCCAGGAACCGCCGCGCCGCGGGCGTCTCCCGGCTCTCCACCGGCGCGACAATCGCCATGGTGCCGTCCGGCAGCGTCAGCACCTGCGAGTTGAACGGGTACGCCTTCACCGCGTCCTTCGCCGGCAGCTCCGCCTTCGTGGCCACCACTGCGCGGAAGTCCTGGCCCAGCTTCTCGCGCAGCACCGCCAGGAGCCCCGCGGGGTCCACGAAGGCCAGCTCGTGCAGCATCAGGAACCGCTCGTTGCCCACCGCCAGCACGTCCGTGTGGAACGCCCCCGCGTCGATGCCCTCCGGGTGCTGCTGCGGGAAGAGCACCGACTTCGCGTCCAGCTGGTGCAGCCGCGCCAGCGCCTGGCTGGCCTCCAACGTCTGCCGCGCGGGGAAGCGGCTGGGGCCCTGCACGTCCTGCCACGCGCTGCGGCCCCAGGCGAGCAGGTGGACGCCCGCGTGCCCGGGCGTGGCGAGCCGCGTGTGGTTGGCCGCGCCCTCGTCCGCGAAGTGGCTGCTGCCCGGCAGCGGCGCGTGCACCGCGAAGTGCTTCTCGTTGGAGAAGATGGCGCGCAGCACCGAGTGCGTCGTCTCCGCTTCGATGGCCCGGTGGTACATCTGCGACAGGTTGGCCGGCGTCAGGTGCACCCGGCCATCCGCCGTGTCCGCGCCAGGCGCCACCGTGGCCGCGTTGGCCGTCCACATGGAGGACGCGCTGGACGTCAGGCGCAGCAGGTGCTCGGCCTCGCGCGCGGCCCGGGTGATGACCTCCTCGTCCGAGCCCGTGAAGCCCAGCGCCCTCAGCGCGTGCAGGGACGGGCGCGGCTGGGGCGGCAGCACCGCCTGTCCCACCCCCAGGGCGGACACGAAGCGCATCTTCTCCAGCCCCTGGAGGGCCGCGTCCCGGGGGTGGCTGGGCTCACCGACGTGGCTCTGCGACGCCAGGTTGCCGGGCGAGAGGCCGCCGTAATTGTGGGTGGGCCCAACGAGCCCGTCGAAGTTGTATTCGCGCATGGGATATTGAACGCCTCGTGGAGCGTCCACCCTTAGCAAAGCGCCTCAAGCGTTTCTTCCGCTACGTGCTCATCCGTGGCGTCCTGTTGCTCCTTCAACCTCTGCCCCTGGGCGTCGCCCGGCGCCTGGGCGCGCGCCTGGGCGCCCTGGCCTACACCCTGGCCGGAGGGGAGCGGCGCAAGGCCCTCAAGTCCCTCTCCGTGGCCTTCCCGGAGCAGTCTGACGCGGGCCGACAGGCCCTGGCCCGCGACGCCTTCCGCCACCTGGGCGCCGCCGCGCTGGAGGTGGCCTGCACCGGGGCCCTGGACGAGGCCCTGGAGCGCCTGGTCGCCTGGCCGGACGCCGACCGGCAGGTGCTGGAGACGGCCCTGGCCCGGGGGCGCGGCGTCGTCTTCGTGTCCGGACATGTGGGGAACTGGGAGCTGCTTGCCCGCCGCGTGGCGCGCGCCGGCTACCCCAGCCAGAGCATCGCCAAGGAGACCACGGACCCCCGGCTGACGGAGCTGGTGGGCCAGTTCCGGGCCCGCGGCGGGGTGCGGAGCATCTGGCGCGGCCAGGAAGGCGCCGCCCGGGCCATGCTGCGCGCCCTGCGCAACGGCGAAATCCTCGGCATCCTCATCGACCAGGACACGAAGGTGCAGTCCCTCTTCGTGCCCTTCTTCGGGAAGCTGGCCGCCACCCCGCGCGCCGCCGCCGACCTGGCCATCCGCACGGGGGCGGCGGTGGTGACGGGCTTCTGCCACCGCGAAGGGGCGGGCTACCGCCTGTCCATGGAAGAAGTCCCAGTGCCCCAGGACACGGACCGCGAGGCGGCCGCCCTGGCCCTCACCGCCGCCTTGTCCAGCCGAATCGAGGCCGCCATCCGGCGGACGCCGGAGCAGTGGGTGTGGATGCACCAGCGCTGGAAGACGCGTCCACCGGTGAGCGAGGACGTCCCACTTCCGGAGGCGGCGCCCGCATCCGCCGGGTGATAAGGAAGCCCTGTGTCTCGCCTGCTCGCCGCCAGCCTCGTCCTCCTGGTGTTCGCCCCTGGCTGCAAACCGGGCTCTGGCGAGGGTGCGTCTGGCGGCCAGCCTCCCCCGGAGGTGGTGCTGCACGGCGCGCGCCTGGAGTCCTTCGATGGCGACCGGCTCATCCGCTCCGGCACGGCCCGGCAGGTGTCCTACCAGCGCACCACCGGCGAGGTGTGGGCCACCGACGCCACCATTCGGATTCCGCCGGGTTCCCCTCCCCAGGGAGCGCCCCCTGGGACGGAGGGCGGCGTGGAGGTCAGCGCCCCGAATATGGAGGGGAGCCTCGCGTCCAAGCAGGTGGTGGCCTCGGGCGGTGTCATCATCCGCACCGGGAAGGGCATGGAGGCCCGCACTCCCCGGTTGACGTACGACGCCACCACGGAGCGGGCGCATGGAGACGAGGGCGTGACGGTGAAGGGACCTGACTACCGGCTGAGGGCGGACCGCTTCGAGCTGTTCTTCCCGGACGAGACGTTCAACTTCGCGGGCTCGGTGGAGTCCGTGCTGGGAGCGCCAGAGTGATTGAGTTCCTCGTGATGGCCTTCTTCATCGCGCAGCCCGCGCCCGCGGTCGCCGCCACCCCCGCGCAGGGCGCGCCCCCCGCCGCGGTGGGCGGCAAGGCGCTGAAGGAGCCGGTCCAAATCAACGGCGACAACGTCACCTTCCAGAAGTCGCAGGCCACCCTCACCGGCAACGTGAAGGTGAAGCACCGCACGCTGGACCTGGACTGCGACCGGATGACGGCCAACTACACCCCACAGCGCGAAGTGACGCGCGTGGTGTGCACCGGCGGGGTGAGGGCCGTGGACGGCGACCGCATGGCCCGCGGCGAGCGCGCCGAGTACGACGTGCCCAGCGGCGTACTGGTGGTGACGGGCTCACCCGAGGCCCGCCAGGGCACCACGCACATGCGCGGGACGAAGGTCCGGCTGACGCTGGGCAACGAGCGGCTGGAGGTGGAGAACGCCGTCATCGTCTTCGAATCGCTGCCCGCCAACCCCACCCCGGCCAGACGCAAGGGGCGGCAGTCCGCGCCCCGTCCGACCCCATCCTCCGGGGCGGCCCCCTCCGCCCAGGGAGGCCCGGCTCGATGAGCGCGAAGCTGTTCGCGGAGGGCCTGGAGAAGACGTTCCGAGGCCGCAAGGTGGTGGCCGGCGTGTCCTTCAGCGTGGCCCCCGGGGAAGTGGTGGGCCTGCTGGGGCCCAACGGCGCGGGGAAGACGACCAGCTTCAACATGGTGGTGGGCCTGGTGTCTCCGGATGCGGGGCGCGTGCGCATTGGCGACGAGGACCTCACGCACCTGCCCATGCACCGCCGCGCCCGCCGGGGCGTGGGCTACCTGCCCCAGGAAGCCTCCGTCTTCCGCAAGCTCACCGTGCGCGACAACTTCCTGGCCGTGCTGGAGCTCCAGAAGGACCTGGACGCCAAGGCCCGCGAGCAGCGCGCCGACGTGCTCCTGGACGAGTTCGGCCTCACGCACGTCGCGGAGTCCCTGGGGGAGACGCTGTCAGGCGGCGAGCGCCGGCGCGCCGAGATTGCCCGCAGCCTCATCCCCCAGCCCCGCTTCATCCTCTTCGACGAGCCCTTCGCTGGCGTGGACCCCATCAACGTGGGCGACCTCCAGCGGCAGATCTTCCTCCTCCGGGAGCGGGGGCTGGGCGTCCTCATCACCGACCACAACGTCCAGGACACCCTGGGCATCTGCGATCGTGCGTACATCATCGCACAGGGACGGATTCTGGAAGAGGGCACCCCGGCGGAGATCGCCGCGTCTCCCAAGGCCCGCGCCGTCTACCTGGGGGAACGGTTCCGTCTCCAACAGGCGCTCTAAGCACGGCTGGCCACCTGTCAGAGGAGTGCTTAGAATGGGTTGGCCCCGCTTTTGCGCCGACCTGTCAACGCGCATGTGATACCCTGAGTGCTCCCAAGCTCTTGGATTCCTTGTGGAATTCTGAGCATGCAAGCAAGGGACCCTCGTTTCAGGGCTAGACGAAGTCAGGGCTCCTTGTTACGTTGGCACGGTCTTTGATTGTGGCCCCTGTCTCAAGGGGCCGAATCAACCCGGGAGACCCCGTTCTCATGGCGATGGAACTGAAACAAAGCCTGAAGCTTGCCCAGCAGCTGGTGATGACGCCGCAGCTGCAGCAGGCCATCAAGCTCCTCCAGCTGTCTCGCATGGAGCTGCTCGAGCAGGTCCGCGAGGAGATGGAGCAGAACCCGCTGCTGGAGCAACCAGACGAGCAAGCACCGGGAGATGTGGGAGACAAGGAACCCGGCGAAGCCTCGCTGGAAGCGGACAACATGGAGATGCCGCGGGACGGGGACTTGCCCGCGGCCACCAGCGACACCGCCACGGAGTTCAAGGCGGACGGGGAGGGGCCCCCGGAAATCGACTGGGAGCAGTACCTCAACAGCTACCAGTTCAACGAGCCCACCACGGCCTCCAACAAGGGCAACGTGGCCACGGACGACATGCCGTCGTTCGAAGCCAACCTCGTCAAGAAGGAGGACCTGGTCGACCACATCCAGGAGCAGCTGGGCACGCTGCGCCTGAATGACGCCGAGCGCCGCATCGCCATGCTCATCCTGGGCAACCTGGATGATGACGGCTACCTCAAGCTGCCGGAGGTGGAAGGTGATCCGCTCATCCGTCTGGCCAACGAGGCGGACGTTCCCATGCACGTCGCGGAGCGCACGCTGCGGCGCATCCAGATGCTGGAGCCGCGCGGCTGCGGCGCCCGCGACTTGCAGGAGTGCCTGCTCATCCAGCTCCAGGGGATGAGGGAGCCACACGCGCCGCTGCTCGGCCTCATCATCAAGCGGCACATGAAGTACCTGGAGAGCAAGAACCTGCCCGCCATCGCCAAGGACCTGAAGGTCACCTTGGAAGAGGTGGTGGAGGCGGTGCGGCTGCTCCCGAAGCTGGACCCGAAGCCGGGCCGCAACTTCAGCGGGGACGACGCGCAGTACATCTCCCCCGACGTGTTCGTCTACAAGATGGGGGAAGAGTACACGGTGGTGCTCAACGATGACGGCCTGTCCAAGCTGCGCATCTCTGGCACCTACCGGAACGCGCTGAAGACGGGCGCGGTGGGCCCTGGCCAGACGAAGGACTTCATCCAGGACAAGCTGCGCAGCGCGATGTGGCTCATCCGCTCCATCCACCAGCGGCAGCGCACCATCTACAAAGTCACCGAGAGCATCGTGAAGTTCCAGCGGGACTTCCTGGACAAGGGCATTGCCCACCTCAAGCCGCTCATCCTCCGGGACGTGGCGGAGGACATCGGCATGCACGAGTCCACGGTGAGCCGCGTCACCACCAGCAAGTACGTGCACACGCCGCAGGGCATCTTCGAGCTGAAGTACTTCTTCAACTCGTCCATCGCCCGCGTCTCCGGTGAGGACACCGCGAGCGAGGCCGTCAAGCACCACATCAAGCAGTTGGTGGCGCAGGAAGACGCCCGCAACCCGTACTCGGACCAGAAAATCGTCGAGCTGCTGCGCTCGCAGGGCACCGAGATTGCCCGCCGCACGGTGGCCAAGTACCGCGAGGTGCTGGGCATCCTCCCCAGCAGCAAGCGCAAGCGGTACTACTGAGCCAGGGCAGCTCGGGCGCGCCGCTTGTCGACACGGAGTGGCCGGAAGTGAAGGTTCGGCTGGAAGGGCTGCTCGCCGACGGCGGGGCGCGGGTATAGGGTGCGACGCCGCATGAATCCCAATCTTCGTCGCAACCTTCTTCGCGTCCCGGCGGGGGCCTTCGTCGCGGTGGGCCTGTTGTCGGGTTGTGGCAGCAGCCTCACTGCGGAAGCCGTGGACCTGGCGGGCCTCTCCGACCGGACGCTGACGCTGTCCCAGTCGGACGTGGACATCTTCGAGGGCGTGGACGAGCCGGGCTCCCACCGCGTCACCGTCACCTTCTCGCCCGCGGCGGAAGCGGACCGGTGCACCGAGCTGCGCGAGGGCGCCACGGCCACCTTCAACGGCCAGCCGATGACGCTGGAGCGGGGCGGGGTGGACGGCACCGCGGGCCGCGACGTGTGCGTGCCCACGCGGGCCTACTACGACTTCGACCCCAACGTCTGGGTGCAGCAGCCCATGGAGGACGCCCGCATCGTCCTCCAGGACGGCACGCACACCATCACCCTGGTGCTGAAGAACGGAAAGGCCAAGCGCCTCTTCTCCTTCCAGGGCCCCGGCGCCGAGGACCGACTCATGCGCGGCCAGGCGTATTCGTTCCGGTGGCTGCCCGAGGGCGAGGTCCCCGGCCGCGCCACGGCCACCCTGCTGCGCGAGGGAGGGAGCGCCACGGCCGCCATCCCCACGGAGCAGGAAGAGGCCGTCGTCCGCTTCACCCTGCTCCAGACGACGCCTGTCGCGGCCCACCTGCTCACGTTGAGCGCGACCGCGCCCGGCGAGGTGCTGGAGTGCACGGGCGTCACCTCCTGCTCGGCGACGGTGTTCCACTCCGAGGAGCGGGTCGTCAACGTTCAGTAAGCGGGCAGGGGAGCGGGCCCGGACCTTCCCGGGCTCGATTGCCGCTCGGCGCCGCCACCCCCACCGTGCCTGGGTACTTCCTTCCGGAGAGGACCCAGACATGGCCCAGAAGAACCCCGACCCGCGTGACGCCGGTCCCAAGCCGCCCTTTCCAAAGCAGTCGCAGCCGCACCCCGGCCACGAGGGGCGGATGGCTCCGGAGCCCGACTACGGCGAGCAGTCCTACAAGGGGCTGGGCCGGCTCGAGGGCCGGGTGGCGCTCGTCACCGGTGGCGACAGTGGCATTGGCCGCGCGGTGTGCCTGGCCTTCGCGCGAGAGGGCGCGGACATCGCGGTGTCCTTCCTCAGCGAAGGGGACGACGCCCAGCAGGTGAAGCGCGTGGTGGAGGACGCGGGGCGCAAGTCCCTGCTGCTGCCCGGGGACCTGACGGTGGAGGCCCACTGCCGCAAGCTGGTGGAGGACACGGTGAAGCGCTTCGGGCGCATCGACATCCTCGTCAACAACGCCGCGTACCAGGGCGCGGCGGTGGAGCGCTTCGAGGACCTCGACCCCGAGCGCCTGGAGCGCGCCTTCCGCACCAACATCCTCGCGATGTTCCACCTGGTGCGCCACGCGCTGCCGCACATGAAGGAGGGGAGCACCATCATCAACACCACCTCCATCCAGGCGTATGACCCCTCGCCCGCCATCCTCGACTACGCCGTCACCAAGGGGGCCATCGTCAACTTCACCAAGGGCCTGGCGCGGGAGCTCATCAACCGGGGCATCCGCGTCAACGCCGTGGCGCCGGGGCCCGTGTGGACGCCGCTCATCCCCCAGTCCTTTGACGCGGAGAAGACGTCCAGCTTCGGCAAGGACTCGCCCATGGGCCGCCCGGCCCAGCCCGCGGAGCTGGCGCCGTCCTACGTGTTCCTCGCCTCGGACGAGTCCCGCTACGTCAACGCGGAGGTGCTGGGCGTGACGGGCGGGCGGCTGCTCGCGTGAGCTGACGCGCCGCGTGATTTCACCGGAAGCACGCTGGCATGACTCCAAACAGGGGGCCATTGCCAGTGACGCGAGGTGCAGGCGGGATGTCCTGCCTCGGACGGGTGGTGTGTCCGGGAACAGGCAACCTGTTGGGGCGGGTTGCTTTCCAGGGCTGGGAGCGTTTCAGATCCGTCACGGAGCTCACCTCTCACCCTAGGAGGCAGCCACGCATGCAGTTCAACATCACCTTCCGTCAGTTCGGAGCGTCCGATTCCCTCAAGGAGTACGCACGCGAGAAGGTCGAAAGGGTGAACCGGTTGCTGGACCGAGCCGGCGAGGCCCATGTGGTCCTGTCGTTGGAACGCCACCTCCACCACGCGGACATCACCATCCACTCCGGCGCGTGGGTCCTCCGGGGCCGCGACAAGAGTGACGACATGTACGCGTCCATCGACCTGGCGATGGACAAGATTGAACGCCAGCTGCGTCGCTACCGCGACAAGCTGAAGACGCACCATGGCCGTGACCGCGTCCACCACCGGCAGGACCTGGTGGAGCAGCTCCGGGTCCGCCACGCCGTGTTCGAGCTCCCGGACGTGGACGACCTGACGACGCTGGCCGACGCCTCCGCGAATGAAGCCGCGCCGAAGCCCGCCGTCGTCGTGCCCGCGCGCGAGGTGCGTGCCACGCACCTCACCGTCAAGCCGCACACCGTGGATGATGCGGTGATGCAGATGAACCTGATGGACAACGACTTCTACGTCTTCCACAACGTGGAGTCGGAGTCGCTGTGCATCGTCTACCGGCGCAAGGATGGTCAGTACGGCCTTATCGAGCCGCACGCCCCGGCGGTCGCCGCCACGGGGACCTGAGCCGTCGCTGACCGCTGATACCGCGCGCCGTCACCCGGTGAAACGAGGTGACGGCGTGTGACGGCTGGAAGGCCTCCGCGTGCTGGAGGGCGTCGGTGCAGGTGCCCACGGGGCGCCGCGGCCACGTCCCGCCACGGAGGAGTCCCACCAGGCCGCTGCCGAAGCGGTCCTGGACGCGGGTGGGGGCCACCCCGGCGAGCATGCGCCGGTGGGCCTCGCCGCGATGTCGATGACAGTCGACAGGAGCAGATGCTTCATGGGAAGTCCCTTCCGCCCGTGGGACGGGTTTCCCTTCCGCGTCATGATGCGCAGTGAGCGCGGCGCGCGCGCATCCAGACAGGCCACCCTTGCGCTAAAGAGGGGTGAGGAGTAATTGCCGCCAACCAGGAGCGCCAGCGCGGGAGCGTCAGTGAGAATCGCCGAGTTCCTCAGCCCCCAAGCCGTCATCGCCGACATGCAGTCGCGGACGAAGCCCGAAGTCCTGCGCGAACTGAGCGCCACGCTGGTGCGTGCCCATCCGCTGCTGACCGCGGACCGGCTGGTGGAGGTGCTGCGCGAGCGCGAGAAGCTGGGCAGCACGGGCATCGGCGAGGGCGTGGCCATCCCCCACGGCAAGCTGCCGGGCATGGGACAGCTCCAGGCCGCCTTCGGCGTGTCGCGCGCGGGCGTGGACTTCGAGGCCATTGACGGCAAGCCCACCCACCTGTTCTTCGCCCTGGTGGCGCCGGAGAACAGCGCGGGGGTCCACCTCAAGGCCCTGGCCCGCATCTCCCGCCTCTTCAAGAACCCGCGGTTCCGGGCCGCCATCCTCGAGGCGCCCACGGCCGCGGACATCCACGCCCTCATCGTCCAGGAAGACGCTCGGCCTTGAGCGGGCGTGCGTTCCCGGGGGGAGCATCCGCACCATGGACGTCGTCCTGAGACCCATCAGCGACCGCTTCTTCCACGAACACCTGCTGCCCTTCTTCCAGCGGGCCATGGGGGATGCCCCCGGCGCGCTGGAGTCCCTGCAGGAGCAGCTGGGGGATGGTCAGGCGCGCATGCTCTGCGAACGGATGCTCTCCACGGCGCTGCCCGGCGGCGTGGGCTCACTGGACGCGGACCCGTGGGCGGACCTGGTGGACCGGCTCGTCTTCCTGCACTGGACCGAAGGCCCCGCGGGCTGGGAGGTCGGTGAGGCGGAGGCGGGCTACGCGGATGGCTGGGACGAAGCCCTGCACCTGGCGCTGATGGTGGAGGAGGCGGACTATCCCTACTGGGATGCGCGCGGCTCGCGCGACGTCCGGGACCGCTTCCGTTTCCGCCCGCGCGAGGACGTGGGGCTGGCCTCGCTGCTGGCCGGCCTGTGGGAGCCCTTCCCGGAGTTCCCGCCGGACCAGGTGTTCACCACGCAGGGCCGGGGCGAATACTCCCCTGGGACGCGCTACGCCTTCGCGGACTGGACCTGGCGCCCCGCGCGCAAGGTGGCGCACTGGCAGGTGAACCTGCCGCGCAAGCTGGAGCGGCTCCTGGCCCGCGAGCAGGCGCGGATGAAGCTGCCGTCGCTGCCGGAGAAGGAGGAGGTGCTCGCCTACTGGCTGGGCAAGCAGCCGCAGCCGCCGCCGCTCACGGTGGCCTTCTCCGGCCTGGGGCCCCGCGCGGCCAACTGGATTCGTGAGCTGGGCGCCCTCACCGCGCACCTTCGCGGCGCGGCGCTGGCGAAGCAGGGGCTGGCGGCGCTGGTGACGAAGAGCTCCGGCGCGCGAATCTAGCCCTTGGGCGCGGCCGGCCCGGGGCTCTCCAGCAGCAGCGTGACGGGGCCGTCGTTGACGAGCGCCACCTTCATGTCCGCGGCGAAGATGCCGGTGCCCACGCTCAGGCCGCGCTGGCGCAAGCGCTCACAGGCGCGCTCATAGAGTGCCTTGGCGCCCGCGGGCTCCATCGCGTCGATGAAGCTGGGCCTGCGACCCTTGCGCGCGTCGCCGTAGAGCGTGAACTGGCTGACGACGATAAGCTGCCGGGACGTCTCCTCCAGCGACAGGTTCATCTTCCCCGCGGCGTCCTCGAAGATGCGCAGCGTGGCCAGCTTCTCCACCATCCACGCGACATCCGCCTCCGTGTCGCCCTTGCCCACGCCCAGCAGCACCAGCAGGCCCGGGCCGATTTCGCTCACGCGCTGGCCCTCCACCGTCACTGATGCCTCTAGCACGCGCTGTACCACCGCTCTCATCGACGTCACCTCGTGGACAGGCGTGGCTCGCGGGGCCCTGTGTCAGTCACGCCGTTACAGTTGGAATGTCAGGTTTCTGCCTGCTGGTAGAGCGAGCGCCCAGACGTGGACTCCCGCAGCCACTCACCCTTGCTCGTTTTTCGCCCCGTTCCGCATAATGGCCCCTGACTTCCCCGGAGAGAGTGTGCAGGTCCATCGAGCCAGCTCCATCTTGGCCGCGTCGGCCATTATTTTCCTGTCGCTTTCTCACGCAGCGCACGCCGCGCCCGCTCCGGCGGAGAAGCGCGCGGACCGCGAGGCCCTGAAAACCGCGCTGCTGGAGGTCCTCCAGCGCGCGCCGCTGAAGGCCAGCCGCATGGGCGTGTACATGCAGAGCCTGGACGACGGCACGGTGGTGTTCAGCCACAACGCCGACGAGCTGCTCAACCCCGCATCCAACGTGAAGCTGGTGACGTCCGCCGCCGCGCTCGCGTCCCTGGGGCCCGAGTTCCGCTACGACACCGAGTTCCTGGTGGAGCCGGAGCTGGGCGCGGACGGCAAGGTGAAGACGCTCTACGTGCGCGGCAAGGGCGACCCGTCCATGACGACGGAGCGCCTGTGGGGCATCGTCGCGGAGCTGTGGCACACGGGCATCCGCGAGGTGAGCGAAATCGTGGTGGACGACTCGTGGTTCGACGCCGAGCGCACGCCGCCCGGCTATGACCAGGAGAACACGGACCGGGCCTACATGGCGCCCACGGGCGCGGTGAGCCTCAACTGGAACGCGGCGGCCATCTACCTGCGGCCCGGCAACGCGCCGGGGGCCAAGGGGGTGGTGGAGATGGAGCCGCCCAGCGACTACTTCGTGGTGGACAACCAGCTCACCACCGGGCCGCGCCGCGCGCGCCGCGTGTTCGTCAAGTCGGCCCCCGCGGGCCTCCAGCAGAAGATTGTCGTGCGCGGCCAGCTCCCGGCGGAGCGGAGCGGCGCCGTCAGCGTCTGGAAGAAGATTGACAACCCGCCCATGTACTTCGGCCAGTCGCTCAAGCAGATGCTGGTGACGCGCGGCGTGAAGATGCGGGGCAGGGTGAAGCTGGGCAAGACGTCCACCAAGGCCCGCATGCTGCACGTGTCGCAGTCGGACACGTTCGACATCCTCCTCAAGCGCCTCAACAAGCTCTCCAGCAACTTCGTCGCCGAGCAGCTCCTGAAGACGATGGGCGCCGAGCTGCGGGGCGCGCCGGGCTCCTTCATCAAGGGCGTGGACGTGGTGGAGCAGTTCCTGGAGCGCGACGTGGGCATCCCCCGCGGCACCTACGTGATGAAGAACGGCAGCGGGCTCAACGACGCCAACCGCTTCTCCGCCACGCAGCTCAACAAGCTGCTGCGGCACATGGTGCAGCGCTTCCCCTTCTCGCCGGAGTACATGTCGTCGGTGCCCATCGCCGGCAAGGACGGCACGCTCAAGTACCGCTTCGAAGGCAGCGACGCGGTGGGCCGGCTGCGCGCCAAGACGGGCACCCTGGAGAGCGTGTCCGCGCTGAGCGGCTACGTGACGAGTGCGGGGGGAGAGCGCTTCACCTTCTCCATCATGGCCAACGACTTCGCGGGCCGCGCCGGCCCCATCGTCGCGGGTCTGGACGCGCTGGGCGCGGCGGTGGCCGCTACCGGCTCCAGCCTGGGGCCGTCCACGGCGGTGGCCGCGCTGGCGGACAGCGGACGGCCCTCGGGCGCCGTGGACGACGTGGCTGTTCGCATCAAGACGTACCTGGACCTGGGCGCCCAGCGCGACCAGCGCAACATCGGCTTCCTGCGCACCGCGTGGCGCAGCGAGAGAGACCCGGCCGTGCGCGCGGTGTTGGCGGAGGGCCTCTACCAGTCCAACCCACAAGACTACCTGGGCGCGCGCACGCTGCTGGACAGCTATTCGGCCACCGCCGAGGTGTATGGCCGGCTGAAGGACGTGGCGCGGGTGCTGTCCGTGGAGGTGCCGGGCGTCAGCAGCATGGTGGAGCTGGCGGCGGGCGGAAACGCGGAGGCGCTGGCCCGGGTGCTGGAGCTGGCGGGCGCGGCGGGGACGGACGCGCGGGCCCAGACGGAGATGACCGAGGCCCTGGGCGAGGTGGCGCGCACCGCGCCGGAGGAGCTGGTGGTGGCGCTTCGGGCCGCCAGCGCCGGTGACAGGGACGCGTGCACCGCGCTGCTGGCGCGGGCGCTGGTGCAGGCGGGACAGGCGGACCACCCCTTCTGGAAGTCGCTGCGCCGCACGCTGGGCGCGTCGGACCCGCGGCTGGCGTCCTTCGCCAAGGGGCTGGACTCCACGCTGTCGCAGAAGGTGGCGGAGGCCAAGGCGCCGGCGGGCTTCACCCCCGTGCAGATGGTGGCGCCCGCGGGCAACGCGCCCGAGTCCTCCACCGCGGACAACCGCCCGGGCGGGTAGGCCAGAATCCGCTGTATTTCTCGCGAGTTCCCGGCGCCGGGCGTGCCTCCCCGGCGGGATGGCGGACGGGCGTACGACACCCAGGAAGAAGGCGGCTTTCTGGCTGGGTGTCAGTACCCACTGCTATAGGTGGGAATCAAACCCGGCGGGTGCGTCCGGGGTGTAACCGGTCCTTGGTGGACCGGTTCTCGAGAAAGGAACGCGGTCATGGCTGGAGGCGTGAACAAGGTCATCCTCATCGGCAACCTGGGGGCGGATCCGGAGGTCCGGTTCACTCCCGGCGGTCAGGCGGTGGCGAACTTCCGCATCGCCACCAGCGAGAGCTGGGTCGACAAGAATGGCCAGAAGCAGGAGCGGACCGAGTGGCACCGCATCGTCGTCTGGGGAAAGCTCGCGGAGCTCTGCGGCGAGTACCTGAAGAAGGGACGGCAGTGCTACGTCGAGGGCCGCCTGCAGACGCGCGAGTGGACGGACAAGGAGAACCGGAAGAACTACACCACCGAGGTGGTGGCCAACGCCGTGACGTTCCTCGGCGGTGGACGCCGGCAGTTCTCCCAGCCGCGTGGGGGAGACAACAACGACTACGGTCAGCCGCCTCCGGACGACATGGGCGGTGGCCATGGCGGCGGCGGCAACGGCGACGACGACATCCCCTTCTAGGCCCGGCTGACGCCAGCGGTTCCCTGGAAATGAAACCGGCCGCTCCCCGGAAGTCTCGGGGGCGGCCGGTGTGCTTTGTGTCCGTGGACCTCCGGACCCGGCGCGCCGGGCCCGGTTCGCGTCACGGAGGGGGGGCGCCCACGGGGCTGAAGGCGGCGCCCGCGGTGTAGAGCGCGTAGATGACCGCCCAGCTCATGGCCGTGAGAATCAGGAAGAGGATGATGACCACCGGCTCGAACTTGCGCATGGAGCGCTCGCTGGAGAGCAGCCCCCAGCCCATGGCGAAGCCCTGGAGGCCGTTGGCCAGGTGGTACGAGGTGCCCAGCGTGCCCAGCAGGTAGACGACCAGGGTGGGCACGTGGTGGTGCATCTCCCGGGCGATGTCGTCAAACGCCTCCGGGTGACCCAGCACCAGCCGCGGGTAGAGGAAGGCCAGCCAGATGTGGGCGCCCAGGAAGGCCAGCACGCCCACCGCGCTGAGGCGCTGGAGGAGGTACTTGAGGTTGCCGTAGTTGTTGTAGCGGACGTTGTTCGGCCGGAAGCTGAACAGGCGCACCAGGCCCCAGCCGGTGTGCATCAGCAGCGGCAGCAGGACGATGATGAAGGTGAAGACCTGGGAGAACGGGTTGGCGTACGTCGTCACCGACGTCTGCCAGGCGTCCGCGCCGTTGAAGGCGGAGAGGTTGTCCCACAGGTGGTTGACGACCCAGACGGACAGGGGAACCACCGCGAGGAACGAGCCCAGGCGGGACTTGAGGAGCGGTGTCTTCGTCTCTACTGCGGCAGCGGCTTGGGTGCTCATCGAATCTCCAGCGGCGGCGCGCGGGCGTCTTGCCGCGTCCACGGTCGAGGGCAGGTGACAGTCGGACGGCGGTTTATAGCCGTTCCAGCGCCGGGGCTGGATTTCTTCCTCACCCCGGCATGCCAGCACACCCACACGGAGGCATAAGGCTGACCTTATGCGTCACCCCGGGCCGTCCTGCTGCCCGCCTGCCGGGGGCCGGGGCTCCCGCCTTCTGTCGTTGGCGGGCAATGCGGGCTCGGGCACGCTAGTCGCCATCGATATGTCCGACGAGCTTGTCAGTGGAATGTTGAAGAACACGGACCTGCGCGTGGTGCTCGCCACCACGACGGAGCTGTCGCGCCAGGCGCGCGCCACCCACGGCACCGCGCCCGCCGCCGCCGTGCTCCTGTCGCAGGCCCTCACCGCCGCCGCCCTGATGGGGGCCCTGCAGAAGGGCGACGCCCGCATCAACCTCCAGGTGGAGTGTGACGGCCCCCTGCGCGGCCTCTTCGTGGACGGGGACACCTCCGGGCTCGTCCGCGGCTACGTGAAGAACACCTACGTGGAGTACTCCGGGAGCGACGGCAAGTACCATTGGCGCCCCGTGCTGGGGAACAAGGGCTTCCTGTCCGTGCTGCGGGATTTGGGCGGCGGCGAGTACTACCGCTCCGCGGTGGAGCTGGAGGCCTTCGACCTGGCGGCAGACCTGGAGCGCTACTTCCGCCAGTCGGATCAGCTCCCCTCACACGTGCTGCTCGCGCAGCTGCCGGAGGGCGGGGACGCGGAGCCGCTGGGTCGCGTCGCCGGCCTGCTCGTCCAGCCGCTCCCCAGCGCGGACATGGAGGCCTTCGCGGCGCTGGGTGAGCGGCTGCGCCGTGACTTCGCGCCCACGCTCCAGGCGCACGCCGGGGCGGGGGCCGCGGCCGTGCTGCGCGCGCTGCTGCCGGAGCCCGACTTCGAGGTCATGTCGCGCTACCCGCTGCGCTTCGGTTGTTCGTGCAGCAAGGACCGCGTGCTGCGCGCGCTCCTGGCCATGGGACGTGAGGAATTGACGGACCTGCTGGAGAAGGAAGGGCAGGCGGAGGCGACGTGCCAGTTCTGCACGACGCGCTATGTCATTCCTGGAGACGAAATCCGCGGCATCTTGGAGCGCGGCGCCATTTGACTTGCACAGGGCGCGACGGTACTTGCCGCGCGCCATGAGCTACTTCACGCAGTTGCTTGAGGGCGGCTACGAAGCCGTCCACTTGTTGAGTGATTCCAAGACGGGCCTGCGTGCCATTGTGGGCATGCACAACACACGGCTCGGCCCGGGGTTGGGGGGCACTCGCGCGCTGTCCACCTATACCAGCGAGGAAGAGGCCGTCGCGGATGCGCTCCGGCTGGCGCGCGGAATGACATACAAGGCCGCGCTCGCGGGGCTGCCCCACGGCGGCGGCAAGGCGGTCATCATGCTGCCGCGCGGAAGCTTCGACCGGGAAAGGATTTTCGAGTCCTTCGGCCGCGCGGTGGAGTCCCTGGGCGGGCGCTACATCACCACCGAGGACAGCGGCACCAGCCCCGATGACATGGAGCACGTGCGCCGGCACACGAAGTATGTCGTTGGCTTGAAGGAGCGCAGCGGGGACCCGTCGCCGGTGACGGCGTATGGCGTGGCGCGCGCCATGGAGGCCACGGCGAAGCACGTCTTCGGCGGCCCGGACCTGAAGGGCCTGCGCGTCACCGTGCTGGGCGTGGGCCACGTGGGCATGTACCTGGTGAAGGAGCTGCACCAGCGCGGCGCCAAGGTGTGGGTGAGCGACCTCAACCCCGCCAGCGTGCAGCACGCCGTGACGCAGTACGGCGCCACGGCGGTGGACGCCGACGCGCTGCATCGCATGGAGGCGGACATCTACGCCCCCTGCGCGCTGGGCGGCGCCATCAACGACACCACCCTGTCGCTGCTGAACGTGAAGGCGGTGTGCGGGGCGGCCAACAACCAGCTGCTCACCTCGCGTCATGGCGAGCAGTTGGCCCGGCGCGGCATCCTCTATGTGCCCGACTACGCGGCCAATGCCGGCGGCCTCATCAACGTGGCCCAGGAGTGGGCGGGGTATGACCGGGACAAGGCGTACGCCCGCGCTTCCCACATCTTCGACACCATCGACACGGTGCTGACGCGCGCGAAGGAGTCCGGCCTGCGGCCCGAGCAGGTGGCGGACCGGATGGTCGAGGAGCGGCTGGCCGGCTGAGCGCTTGCGCACACAGTGCGTGTGTTGCCGCGAGACAAAGGCGACGTCTGGGGTGTGGCCGGATGTGGCCACCGTGCGGCCCTCGGAGTATGACGGGGCCGCACACACCCCAGCCGGAGTTCAGCGCCGTGGCGACCAAGCGGCAGAGCAAGCCCACCGAGAAGGCCTCTTCGAAGAAGTCCCCCGCGGCGAAGTCGTCGCGGATGCAGGCGGAGAAGCTCGTCTCCATCCCGGAGGACCTCGTGCTGGCGCCCCAGGTGGAGGCGCCGCGCCAGCCGACGGGGAAGGACCAGTCCCGGGGCCGCTCCGCGTCCAGCGGCGTGAAGGAGCTGACCTGGAAGGAGTTCGACCGCGCGGTCCAGCAGCTCGCGGGCTCCATCCAGGAGACCTTCGAACCCCAGGTGGTGGTCGGCGTGGCCCACGGCGGTGTCTTCGTGGGCGGCGCGCTGGCGGGGGCGCTCGGCTGTCCGTTCTTCCCCGTGCGCATCAGCCGCCGGAGCAGGGACCGGGGCAGCACCAGCTCCGCGCCTCGCACGTCAAAGACGCCGCAGCTCGCCGGGGAGATGCCCGCGGAGCTGAAGGGTCGCCGCGTGTTGATTGTGGATGACGTGGCCTCCAGCGGTGACACGTTGGAGCTGGCCACCGCCCTGGCGCGCGAGGCGGGCGCGAAGAAGGTGGCCACCGCGTGCCTGGTGACCAAGCCGGGTGGCTTCTCGCCGGACTACTCCGCGCTGACCACCGCCTCGCTCATGGTCTTCCCCTGGGACTACGAGCCGTCCACCGGCGACGCGCGCTTCGACGAGGACCCGGACAAGGCTGGCGCGTGAGCCTTGGCGCGGTGACGCCATGATTGTCGGGACGGCGGGCCACATCGACCATGGCAAGACGTCCCTGGTGAAGGTGCTCACCGGCATCGACACCGACCGGCTGAAGGAAGAGAAGCGCCGCGGCATCACCCTGGAGCTGGGCTTCGCCCACCTGACGTTGGATGACGGCGGCGTGGCGGGCGTGGTGGATGTCCCGGGCCACGAGCGCTTCGTGAAGGCCATGGCCGCTGGCGCCGGCGGCGTGGACCTGGTGGTGCTGGTGGTGGCCGCGGACGAGGGCGTGATGCCCCAGACGCGCGAGCACCTGGACATCTGCCGGCTGCTGGGCGTGAGGGCCGGCGTCGTCGCCCTCACCAAGTCGGACACGCTGGCGGCGCTGGGCCCGGAGTGGCGCGCGCTGGTGGAGGCCGACCTGGCCGCGCTCACCGTGGGGACCTTCCTGGAGGCGGCGCCCGTGGTGGCCTGCTCCGCCAGGACGGGAGAAGGGCTGGACGCGCTGCGCGCCGCGCTCACCCGGGCCGCGGCGGCGCTGCCCGAGCGGCCTTCGGAGGGCCCCGCCTTCCTGCCGGTGGACCGCGTGTTCACCATCAAGGGGTTTGGCACGGTGGTGACGGGCACGCTGCTATCGGGAGCGCTGGCGGTGGATGACGCGGTGTCGCTCCTGCCCGGGCTGCCCGGTCCGCTGCGCGTGCGCGGGGTGCAGCGGCATGGCGACCCGGTGTCCGTCGTGGAGGCGGGACAGCGCGCGGCGGTGAACCTCACGGGCGTGGAGCCGGAGGCGTTGCACCGGGGCATGGTGCTGGTGCGCGCGGGCGAGCTGCCAGAGACGCGCATGCTCGACGTCGAGTTGACGCTGCTTCCCGCGGCCCCGTCCCCGCTGCCTCGCCGTTCGAAGCTGCTGCTGCACCTGGGCACCGCGCAGGTGGAGGCCACGGTGGCGCTGCTGGACGTGGAGCGCCTGGAGCCCGGCGAGACGGCGCTGGCGCAGCTGCGGCTGGGCACCGCCGTGGGCGCGCTGGTGGGCCAGCGCTTCATCCTGCGGGGCGCGCGAGCCCTTTCGGGCCGAGGCGCCACGGTGGCGGGAGGCCGCATCCTGTCCATCTCCCCTCCGAAGCGGCGCAAGGGGGGCGCGTCGGCGGTGGCGCCCCTGCTGGATGCGGACCCGGCGGGGCAGGTGGCCTGGCTGCTGCGACAGGCGGGCTACCGCGGCATGACGCAGCCGGAGCTGCTTGGCCGCTCGGCGCTGGGGCCTCGGGTCCTCACGCGCGCGCTGGAGCTGCTGGGGGCGCGGGGCGGCGCGCTCCTCATCGACCGGGAGCGGCGGCTGTATCTCTCCGGCGACGTCTTGGAGGCGTTGCAGGGACGCGCACTGGCGCTGCTGGCCACCTTCCATGAGCGCGAGCCCCTGCGCGAAGGGCTGTCCCGCGAGGAGCTGCGGCAGCGGCTGTCCTCCGCGCTGGACGCGCGGGCGTTTCAGCGGGTGTCGCAGGCGTTGGTGGAGGCAGGCCGGGTGGAGCTGGAGCGGGACGTGGTGCGCCTCAAGGGCCGAGGCCGCACGCTGACGCTGGGGGACACCGCCGCGCGGGCGCGGCTGGCGGCGGAGCTGTCAGCCGCGGGCCTGGCGCCTCCCGCGCTTCCCGAACTGGAGCAGAAGCTCCAGCTCCCCGCCTCCCGGCTGCGCGAGCTGTTGGGCGTCATGGTGGTGGAGGGGGCGGCGGTGCGCGTCTCGGAGGGCTTGTGGTTCGCGGCCGGGGCGCTGGCGACCCTACGCGAGCGCCTGGTTGCCCACCTGCGCGAGAAGAAGGAGATTACCACCCAGGACTTCAAGGAGATGGTGGGGCAAAGCCGCAAGTTCGTCATCCCCCTGTCCGAATACTTCGACCGGGAGAAGGTCACCCTCCGGGTGGGAGAGAAGCGGGTGCTGCGTCGCGGATGAGTACCAAGCGCTACAGCGAGGCGGACCTTCGCGTCCTCACCGACACCTTCCGCAACCCCATGCTGGCGGTGGTGGAGGGACGGGTGCTCGTGGCCAATGACGCCTATGTCGCGTTGCTCGGCCTGCGACGCGCCCAGGTGGAGGGCCGCTCCGTCATGGACTTCATCCAGCCGGAGGACCGCAGCCGCGTCGTCGAGCGCTACTGGCGGGTGGAGGCCGGCGCGCCGCTCCATGAGGGCTCTCAGCTCTTCCAGGTCCCCTGCGCGGATGGCGTGGCGCGCGAGGTGGCCGTCACCGCGTCCCGCTTCGCGTTGGAGCGTGGAGGAGGAGGCCTGCTGCTCAACTGCGTGCCCATGGAGAACCGGCCGCCGGAGATGTCGGTGGCCGAGCGGCTGGTGGAGACCTCCGCGGGGCTGGTGTCCGCGCACTCGGAGAACGCCGTCCGCCGCGTCGCCCTCAAGGGCCTGGAGGCCGCGGGCTTCCGGGCCCGGCTGCTGCGCTGGGACGGCGAGGGCCTGCTGGCCCGGGACGGAGCGCCCCTGCCGGAGGATGCGCGCCTGGGACTGGAGTCGCTCTCGGACGGGCGTCCCGTCTTCGGCGGCGCGGACCAGGCCTCGCCCACGCACGTCTACCTGCCCGTGGGCGGCCCCCAGGCCGAGGTGCTGTGGGTGGAGGGCCACTGGGTGGCGCCGCACCATGGCTCGGTGTTGATGCTCTTCGCCAAGGTCGTGGGCGCCGCGCTGACGGACGCGCGCGTGCAGGCGGAGAGCGCGCGCAGCCGCTGGGAGATGGAGGCGGTCGCGCAGATGGCGCGCTTCGTCGCGCAGCCGTCTCCGCCCACGCAGGAGGACTTCCTGGAGCGCGTCGCTTCACTGCTCCAGGCGGACGCCGCGGCGCTGCACCTCTCGACGCCGCCCGAAGTCCCGCTGACGCTGTCTGCTCATGTGGGCCTCCGGGACGTGGCGGACGCGCGCCGGCTCACGGGCGTGCTGTCATGTGGCGCGGAGGGGGCGTTGTCCTCGGCCGCGGACGAGTCCTCGCTGGCGGAGCAGTCCGGCGGGCGGTTGGGGGCG
>NZ_JABXEP010000120.1:0-25976 GCF_013372605.1 Myxococcus sp. AM009 | reverse complement strand
GCCCCCACCCCGGCGTCGGACGCCTTCCCGTACACCCTCCAGACGGACACCCTGCCCAACGGCCTCACCGTGGTCCGCGTGCCCTACCCGTCCCGCGGCATCATCGCCTACGTCACCGTGGTCCGCGTGGGCTCGCGCAACGAGGTGGAGCCCGGCCGTACCGGCTTCGCCCACTTCTTCGAGCACATGATGTTCAAGGGCACGAAGACACACCCGGAAGGCGAGCGCGAGCGCATCCTCGGGAACTTCGGCTACGACGACAACGCCTTCACCACCGACGACATCACCCTCTACTACTCCTACGGACCCACCGCCGGCCTGCCCCAGCTCATCGAAATCGAGGCGGACCGCTTCCGGAACCTGGAGTACAGCGAGCCGTCCTTCCAGACGGAGGCGCTCGCCGTGCTCGGCGAGTACCACAAGAACGCCGCCGCCCCCTTCCTCAAGATGGAGGAGGAGCTCAACGCCGCGGCCTTCACCCGCCACACGTACCAACACACCACCATGGGCTTCTACAAGGACATCCAGGCGATGCCCCAGGCCTATGCGTACAGCCGCACCTTCTTCGAGCGCTGGTACACCCCCGACAACACCCTGCTCTTCATCATCGGCGACTTCGACGACGCCCAGGTCATGGAGCAGGTCCGCCAGCACTACGGCCCGTGGAATCGCAAGGCCGCCCAGGTCACCGTCCCCGCCGAGCCGCCCCAGCAGGGGGCTCGCACCGCCCACATCGACTGGCCGCAGCCCACGCAGCCCCGGCTGGTGATTGCGTGGCGCACGCCCGGCGCCGGCACCAGCCCGGAAGACGCCGCCATCCAGACGCTCCTCGTGGACTACCTGGCCGGCCCCACCAGCCCCGCCTACAAGCGGCTGGTGCTGGACAAGCAGCTCGTGGAGTCCATTGGCAGCGACTACGCCGAGCACCGCGACCCGCACCTCTTCACCCTCACCGCCACCCTCAAGGATGAGCGCCACCGCGCCGCCGTGCGCAAGACGCTGCTCCAGGAGGTCAGCCGGCTCGCCGCTGGCCGCGTGGACGCCGCGCGCCTCAAGGCCATCCAGGACCACGCCCGCTACGGCGCGCTCATGGCCCTGGAGACGCCTCGTGACGTGGGCATCCAGCTCGGCTGGTACGCCGGCGTCACCGGCTCGCCCGACGGTTTCCAGCGCCACCTGCAGAGCCTGCCCAGGGTGACGCCCGCGCAGCTGTCCGACTTCACCAAGCGCTACCTCACCGCCAACAAGTTCATCCTGCTCAGCCTCACCCCCAAGACGGACGCCCAGGGAGGGACGAAGTGATGAAGACCCGAGCACTCCTGTCCCTCACCGCCCTGCTGGGGCTCGCCGGCTGCGCCACCACGCCCCAGGCGCCGCCTCCCGCTGAGAAGGCGCCGGCGCCCGCCCAGGCCGCGGCGCCCGAGCCCGCCCCGCCGCCCGCGCGCCCGGAGGCCGTGCCCGCGACGCCGCTGCGCCAGCCCGAGCCCATGGAGCTGGTCGTCCTGGCGCGGCCGGACACCCCCATCGTCTCCTTCCGGCTCGTCTTCCACACCGGCTCCGTGGACGACCCGAAGGGCAAGGAGGGCCTCACCGCCCTCACCGCGCGGCTCATGGCGGAGGGCGGCACGCAGCAGCTCACCTCCTCGCAGCTCCTGGAGGCCCTGTACCCCATGGCCGCGGAGCTGGACGTCTTCGTGGACAAGGAGTTCACGACGTTCTCCGGCCGCGTCCACAAGGACTTCCTGGCGCGCTTCCAGGACCTCTTCACCGACGTGCTCCTGGCCCCGCGCCTGGACGCCGCCGAGTTGGAGCGCCTGCGCGCCAACGCCATCAGCGACGTGGAGAACGGCCTGCGCAGCGCCAACGACGAGGCGCTGGGCAAGGTCGCGCTGGACGCGCTCATCTACGAGGGCCACCCCTACGCGCACTTCACCGGCGGCACCGTGCAGGGGCTGAAGGCGATGACGTTGGAGGACGTGAAGGCCCACGCCCAGCGCGTCTTCACGCAGGACAGGCTCGTCATCGGCCTGGCGGGCGCGGTGGATGAAGCGCTCGCGCAGACGCTCCGCTCGCGCCTGTCCGCGCTGCCCGCGAAGGGCGCGCCGCGCGTGGCGCTGCCCGCCGTGCCGACGACGGCCGGCCGCACCGTCATCATCCAGAAGCCCACGCTCTCCACCGCCGTCAGCATGGGCTTCGTCAGCACCATCCGCCGCGGCGACCCGGACTTCTTCCCGGTGGCCTTCGCCATGTCCAACCTGGGCGAGCACCGTCAGTTCATTGGCGTGCTCTTCACCGAGCTGCGCGAGAAGCGCGGCCTCAACTACGGCGACTACGCCTACGCCGAGCACTTCATCGAGTCGCCCGGCACCACATACAACCGCACCAACATCGCGCGCACCCAGCAGGACCTGTCCCTGTGGATTCGGCCGGTGGTGCCCACCCACGGCGTGTTCGCCACGCGCGGCGCGGTGTTCTTCCTGGACCAGATGGTGAAGGAGGGCATCCCCCAGGAGCGCTTCGAGCTGATGCGCGGCTTCCTCCAGGGCTACACCCGCCTGTGGGAACAGACGGACCAGCGCCGGCTGGGCTACGCCATTGACGGGCGCTTCTACGGCACGCCCGACTTCCTGGAGCAGTACCGCCAGGCCATGTCGAAGATGACGCCGAAGTCCGTCCAGGAGGCGCTCCGCCGCCGCGTGCAGCCCGAGGCCCTCAACTTCGCCTTCGTCACCGAGGACGCGGAGGGGCTTGCCCAGGCGCTGCGCTCCGGCGCGCCGTCGCCCATCACCTACGCGTCCCCCAAGCCGGAGGCGCTGCTGACGCAGGACCAGGCCATCTCCTCGTCCAAGCTGCCCCTGCGCCCGGAGGCCATCCAGGTCATCCCCGCGCAGCAGTTCATGGAGAAATAACACCCGGCTGTAATCAACAGTGCCGGGGGGTGGGTCATTTCCTTCCACCCCCCGGAGTCGGGTGCTAAGAGCCTGAAACATGCGAGGCATCAGCTTGCGTGGCTCAGCCACCCGACTCGCCGTCCTGGGCCTGCTGCTGGCCTCGGTGGCTGCGCACGCCGACCACGACCCGTTCGCCCGCGGGTTCGACGCCGTTCCCGTCAAGGCCACCGCGGCCCAGCACAGCGGTATCGCGCTGGAAGGAACGAGCAACGCGCTGCCCGTTGGCAGCTTCCGCGCGGCGCTCCTGTTCGACTTCAACTGGCGCATCCTCTCCCTGAAGCTGGGCGACGAGAAGCTGGGCGACCTGCTGCCCTACCGGCTCGATGCGCACCTGCTGTTCGCCTATCAGCTCCATGAGCGCCTGGAGCTGGCGGTGGACCTGCCCGTCACGCTGCTCCAGGGTGACAACTTCCAGTTGCTGCGTGACGCGCTGGACGCCCCCAACTTCCCGGGCGCCGCGGGCGTGGGCCGCACCACGCTGGGCGACATCCGCCTGCTGCCGCGCGTCCACCTGCTGGACCGGGAGACGTTCCCGGTGGGCGTGTCGCTCGTCGCCGAGGTCCGGCTGCCCACCGGCAGCGCCTCCAGCTTCACCGGCGAGCGCGGCGTGCTCTGGGCGCCTCGCGTCGCGCTGGAGCAGCGGTTCACCTTCCTCCCCGTGCCCGTTCGCGTGCTCGGCAACGTGGGTGTGCGGCTGCGGCCCCATGCGCAGTACCTCAACCTGCTCGTCGATGACGAGCTGACGCTGGGCGCCGGCGCCATCGCCGAGCTGCCCAACATGGGCCGCTTCACGGACGTGGAGGCCGTGGCGGAGATGCACCTGGGCACCCCGCTGGTGCGCCCCTTCAACTTCGACCAGGCCGACACGCTCAAGACGCCGTGGGAGGCGCTGGTGGGCGCCCGCGCGAAGGTCTGGGGCAACTGGGGCATGGAGCTGAACGTCGGCCGCGGCATCAACCTGTCCAGCGGCTACGGCCGCGAGGCCCTGCGGGTGATGTTCGCGGTGCGCTACGACGAGACGTTCGTCGACTCGGACGGCGACGGCGTGCCCGACATCCGCGACCGCTGCCCCAACGAGCCCGAGGACAAGGACGGCTTCCAGGACGGCGACGGCTGCCCCGACCCGGACAACGACGGCGACGGGATTCCGGACGGCGAGGACGGCTGCGCCAACGAGAAGGGCCCCAAGCACACCAAGGGCTGCCCGGACCCGAACCACGACACGGACGGCGACGGCGTCGTCGACGGCGAGGACGCCTGCGTCGACAAGCCGGGCCCCAAGTCCAACAAGGGCTGCCCGGAGGACGAGAACGACGCGGACGGTGACGGCATCCCCGACCCGCTCGACAAGTGCCCGTACCAGCCCGGCCCGAAGGACTACGACGGCTGCCCGGACACCGACGGCGACGAGGTGCCCGACAACGAGGACGACTGCCCCGAGGAGTTCGGCCCGCCGGAGAACAACGGCTGCCCGTTCGACTCACCGCCCTACGTCGTCGTTGAATCGGACCGCATCCGCATCAAGGGCAACGTGCTCTTCGAGACGGGCTCCGCCGTCATCCAGAAGCGCTCCTACCCGCTGCTGGACGAGGTGGCGACGGTGCTGCGGAAGAACCCGACGCTGGGCCCCGTGCTCATCGAAGGCCACACCGACAACCGCGGCTCGCGCGCCCTCAACATGGGCCTGTCCGACCGCCGCGCGAAGTCCGTGCTCGACTACCTGGTGGCCAAGGGCATCGCGCGCAAGCGCCTCAGCTCCAAGGGCTTCGGCTTCAACAACCCGATTGCCACCAACGACACGGCGCTGGGCCGCGCGAAGAACCGGCGCGTCGACTTCCGGCTCGTTCGCTCGGAGGTGGAGACGGAGAAGAAGGAGACCGTCGTCCCGGCCGCGCCCCCAGAAAAGAAGCCCTGAGGCGGAAGGGCGGCGTGGCTCAGGGCTGCTTGAGCGCGCGCTCGATGCGGCGGCGGATGCCGTCCTCGGACAGCGCGCCTCGCTGCGCGTCCATCACCTTGCCCTCGCGGTCCAGGAAGTAGAGCGTCGGCAGCGCGCTGACCTGGAAGGCCCGCGCCACGTCGTCGTCCGCGTACACCACGTACGGCGCCAGGTCCGGCAGGTGGTTGCGCATGAAGGCCTCCACCAGCCTGGGCGCGCGGTCGCCGTCATCCCGGCTGGCCGCGACGAAGACGAGCCCCTGCGGCTCGTACTCCTTGGCCAGCTTCACCAGCGCCGGCATCTCCTCCCGGCACGGCGGGCACCAGGTGGCCCAGAAGTCCAGCATCACCACCTGGCCCTTCAGGTCCTCCAGCTTCAGCGTGCCGCCGCCATGGCGCGCCATCTCCATGGACGGCGCGGACGTCCCATCCGGCACCAGCCGGGCCCGCTGCGCCTCCAGCACGCCCAGGTACACCACGCCGCCCACGCCGAGCGCCCCCAACAGCCCCAGCACCACCTTCGTTCCGGCGCCCGCCTTCTCCGGGGCCGGAGGCGGAGCCCCGATGCTTTCCGTCACTGGAATCCACTCCTCGTCAGGCGGCCATGCACCCGCCGCAGCGCCCACCGCACACCCTCACGGGCCACCGGACGCCGCGACACCCACGCCGCCACGTCAGGGCCCCACCGATAGTAGCCCCGGATGAACACCCGGCCCGGCGCGCTCTTCCGCAGCACGTCGTCGCGGTAGGCGCGGAAGGCCACGAGCTCCGGCGCGCCGTCGCCGAACGCCACCGTGGCCACGAAGCACGAGGACGCCGGGCTCACCCACATGAGCCGCTGGTTGGTGAGGTTCACCACCGCCTTCAGCTCGCGCGCCTCCGTGTAGATGAAGGCCAGCAGGTCGCGCCGCGCCGAGGGGAACTCCTGGCCGCTGGCCTCCTCGAACTCGATGCGCGTGCTGCCCGTGGTGCCGACCTCGTCCACCGTGAAGAAGTACCGCTTGGAGCTGCGGCCGACCTCCACCTCCAGCCCGCGCAGCTCGCCGAAGTACGCCAGGAAGGGCGTGCGGCAGACCGGGCAGATGAAGCGGTTGTAGGCGTGGCTGGTGAGGAACGCGTAGTCCCCTACCCGCTTGCAGCCCATGTTCGGACACACCAGCTTCACGCCCGCCTGGGGCGCGTTGCGCGGGTCATAACGCGACACGCGCGAGCCCTTGTCGAACACCGGCGGCGGACGCGGCGGCGACGTCACCAGGTGGCGCGTCGGGTGCGCGGCGCGCTCCAGCTCCTGCGCCCGGCGCCAGGCCGTCTCCGCCGCCTCCAGCCGTCCGGCCGCCGTGTGGCAGAGCGCCTCGCCGTGGGCCAGCAGCGCGGCCACCAGCTTCTCCAGCGGGGCCACCGCCGAGCCATCCCGCCCCGCGGCCAGCGCCTCCGCCAGCACCCGCTCGACTTCGGGGAGCAGGGCCTGGGCGGCCTTGCGGGAAGGGTCCTCCGCGCGGCGGTACACCGGCGGTTCGGGGATACGGACGAAGAGGGCCGAGGCCGCCGCGCGCACCCGCTCCACCGCCGCGTCGCCACGCCCTACGTCCAGCTGCGCCGCCCGCTCACGGGCCGCCTGAAAGAGTTCTTCGGGTTGCAAGCGCGCGGACATTAAAGGGCCCACCCCGCGCTGTCAGCGCATTGGACACCGCCGCGGTCGGAAACTGGCCACGCCCGCCTTCTTGATGTACGAAGAGGTAGGAGGCTGTGAGCGTGAACGCATTGAAGTTCATCGTCTGGACGTGCTGTGCGGTGGGGCTCGGCGTCTTCCTGGCTTCGGGCAAGGTGGATGGCCGCACGCCGCTGAACCACATGGAGCGGGCGTGGAGCCGCTCGGTGAACCCGGCCGCGGTGGATCGGCTCAAGGACGGGCTGGAGGACGCGTACGAGGACGCCAAGGACGCCGTCGCCGGAAACAAGGATTCGTCGCCTCGTGAGCGCATCAGCGCCGAGGACCGTGCAGCGGTGAACCGCATCATCGCGCAGAAGAAGTAGTCCGCCGTCGGGCCCGCTTCCCCTGGCCTTCCCGCCTCCTTAGGTTGCACCGAAGGCGGATGGTCGGGGTGGAGGCGGGGCCATGGGCAGGGCGCGAGGCAAGAGTGTCATCCTGTTCGCCACGCTGGTGTGCGCGCTGGTGCTGCCAGCGCAAGCCACCGGCCGCGAGCGAAACCGGCTGTGGGTGGAGTCGCAGAACCGCGCGCTCCAGAAGCAACGCTCCACGCTGAGCGACGTCGCCCGGCGCGCCATGCCCTCCGTGGTGTCCATCACCACGCAGCAGGCCGCCGACATGCAGGCCGCCGCCGCTGGAGAAGACGCGCAGAAGGGCATCGGCTCCGGCTTCATCATCCATCCGGACGGCTACGTCCTCACCAGCGCGCACGTGGTGGAGGGCGCGGCGGAGGTCATCGTCTCCGTCCTGCACCCGCGTGGCTACGTGGAGGAGTTCGAGGCCATCATCGTGGGCGAGGACGCCCGCACCGACTGCGCGCTGCTGAAAATCGCCGCGCCCCGCAAGCTGCCCGTGCTGAAGCTGGCCTCCGCGTCACACGTGCGCTCGGCGGACTGGATTGTCGTCATCGGCAACCCGTTCGGGCTGGCGCACTCGGTGACGGTGGGCGTGGTCAGCTACATGGGCCGCACGGACGTGACGCCCAACGGGCGCGACGGCGACTTCGACTACATGCAGATGGACGCCTCCATCAACCCGGGCAACTCCGGCGGGCCGGTGTTGGACCTGCACGGCGACGTGGTGGCGGTGGCCAACGCCGTCAACGTGGCGGGCCAGGGCATCGGCTTCGCCATCCCCATCGACATCGCGAAGACGGTGATTCCGCACCTCAAGGCCCACGGCCGCGTGCGCCGCGGGTGGCTGGGCATGAGCGTGCAGGACTTCTCGCCCGAGGTGGCCGAGGCCTTCAACCTGCGGCGCGGCCGAGGGGTGGTGGTGACGGACATCGTCGAAGGCGGTCCGGCCGAGCGCGCGGGCCTGCAGGTGGGCGACGTCATCGTCAGGGTGGACCAGCGGAGCGTGCGCCGGGCGCATGCGCTGCGCTGGCAGGTGGCCGCCCGGGGCGTGGGCCGTGACGTGAAGTTCCAGGTCCACCGGCTGGGGCGCCCGATGAAGCTGACCCTCAAGCTGGACGAGATGCCCTCCGAGGAGGCGCCCCCGCCCACCATGGCCAGCACCGGGCCCGGGCGGCACGCGGGGGCCCCTCAGCCGGTGCTGGACGACCTGCTGTCGCCGGTGCCCCGCTCGAAGAGCCGCCAGGCGGCCCCGCCCTCGGGGGAAGCAGGCCCCGGGACAGGGGGTTCTGGACAAGACGCCCCCGCGCCCTGAAGTCCGGAGCGGGCCCGCCGCGGCCCCCTGGCTTCCCGGGCTCCTTGCGTTCGGGGGGCATGGGCGCTAGACAGTGCGCCTTTTTCCGTACCCTTGCGGCGGGTCCACCTCGGTGTGGCGCCGCGACTTCGCATCGTTTCGCAGGAGAGTTTCGCAATGGCCGAGGCCCAGACGACCCCGAAGCGCACCAGTTGGCCGCGTTTCGCCAAGAGCAATGGCAAGAAGGCGTGCACCGTGGAGGGCTGCAAGCGCCCCTACCGCGCCAAGAACTACTGCTACTTCCACTACAAGCAGTGGCGCCAGGGCGACCTGCCGCACAGCCGTTACCGCACCTGCTCCAAGCCGGAGTGCCGCGTGAAGACGTTCAAGGCCGGCCTGTGTGAGAAGCACCACGGCGAGGCCTTCAAGAAGGACGCGGCGTAGCCCGCGACTCGCCGTCGGCGCCGGGGTGGCCTCTTCCTCAGGGAGAGGCGCCCCGCGTCACCGCGCGCTCCAGGTGCTTGAAGGCCGTGAGCCACAGCTCCGCCTCGCGCTGGGTCAGCCGCGCTCGCATCAACGTCTGCTCCAGCTCGTTCAGCACATGCTGCGGCGCCTGCGGGTTGAGGAACTCCGCGCGCAGCATGACGTCCCGCATCCGCTTCGCCAGCGCCCCCAGCGTGCCCAGCTTCGCCCCCGGCGCCTCCTCCACCGCGGCCGTGGGCATGAGCCCCTGACGGTGGCAGAGGTACAGCAGCACCGCTGACGACTGCGCCAGGTTCATGGACGGCTGCACCGCCGACGTGGGAATCGCGAGCACGTCCGTGCACCGCGCCAGGTCTTCGTCGGACATGCCCCGCTGCTCGCCGCCGAAGACGAGCGCCACGCGTCCGCGCACGCTCTCCTCCGCCAGCCGCTGCATGGCCTCCTCTGGCGTCAGCACGGTGCGGCCCTTGAGCTGGGTACGAGAAGTCGTGCCCACCGCGTACACGCAGTCCTTCAGCGCTTCGCCCAGGTCGGACATCACCTCCATGCCCCGCAGGACGAAGTCACTCTTGACCGCGAGACGCTCCGCGCCCTCGATGGACTTCAGCACCGGCTCGGACAAAATCAGTCGTGAGTACCCGAAGTTGGCCATGATTCTGGCCACGGCGCCGAGGTTGTCGGTGGAACGCGTCTGATGAAGGACAACGGTAAGCTGCTCCCCTGGCCGCATGCGCTGAGTTTAGCTGGTTGATCCCGAAGCAGATCGGTATATTCCCCGTTGATGCGTCGCTGGCTCCCTGGGTTGCTCCTCTCTCTCGTGACGGTCCTCACCGCCTGTGGTGAGGTCGGTGCACCTGTCCGTGCCACGGTGAGCGCGCGGCAGGCCCTCACCAATCCGCCGGAGTTCCTCGAGTTCGAGTCTTCGTCGACGCGGCTGGAGCTCTTCCGCGAGGTGGCCCGGCAGTCCGTCGTTGAAGCCGGGCAAGCAGCCCAGGCCCTGGTCCTCTTCCCCGTCAGCCGTCAGGGCGAGCTGCTCGCCGCGCCGGGCTTCGACCCGAAGATGGACCTGTTCCAGGCCCCCGACGCGGGCGCGCCCTTGGAGCTGGTGTTCGAGTCTGGCGGAGAGCGTTGGCCGGATGACCGCCGCGAGGGCCTCCAGGGCCTCTCCGAGCGTGAAGCCGCGGAGCTGGTGGCCCGCACGCTGCTCGCCCACTGGGGCATCGCGCCGGACAGCGCGGTGCAGGTGGACCGGGCGTCGGGCGCGCCGTACGCGGTCGCTTACGTGGATGGAATCCTGCGCATCAACCCAGCTTTCCTCTACCTGGCAGCGGCGTACGGTCCTTCTTCCCTGCCCGCTTCGCTCCAGTAGAGTCGCGCGCCTCAAGTCAGGCCCTGTTGCCTCTCGCCCTTCCCGCGAGAGAGGGGCCGCGAGGCGACAGTGAATACCTCCGCACTTCACGCGCAGCTTCCCCTCACCCTCCAGCAGACGGACCTGCCCGCGCTCGGCCAGCACTACCGTGGCAAGGTTCGCGAGACGTACCGGCAGGATGACCGGCTCATCCTGGTGACGACGGACCGCCTGTCCGCGTTCGACCACATCCTCACCACCATCCCCTTCAAGGGCGAGGTGCTCAACCGGCTCTCTGCCTTCTGGTTCGAGCGCACGAAGCACATCGTCCCCAATCACGTGCTGGACGTGCCCGACGCCAACGTCACCGTGGCGCGCGCCTGTCAGCCCTTCGCCGTGGAGGTGGTGGTGCGCGGCTACCTCACCGGCAGCCTGTGGCGCGACTACCAGAAGGGCGCGCACACCGCCTACGGCCTGCCCTTCCCGGACGGCCTGCGCAAGGACGAGCCCTTCCCCGCCCCCATCATCACCCCGTCCACCAAGGCGGAGTACGGCCTGCACGACGAGCCCATCTCCGAACAGGCGCTGCTGGCGCGAGGGCTGGCCACGCCGCGTGACTGGGCGCGCATCTCCGAGGCCGCGCTGGGCCTCTTCGCCGAAGGGCAGCGGTGGGCGCGCACGCGAGGCCTCATCCTCGTGGACACCAAGTACGAGTTCGGCAAGGTGGGCGACACGCTCTACGTCATCGACGAGATGCACACCCCGGACTCCAGCCGCTACTGGGTGGCCGACGAGTACGAGGCGCGCTTCGCGAAGGGCGAAGCGCAGCGCATGCTGGACAAGGAGAACATCCGCCAGTGGCTCATCCGCGAGCGGAGCTTCTCCGGCCAGGGCACGCCGCCGCCCATCCCCGATGAGGTGCGCGTGGACCTGGCCGCGAAGTACGTGGCCGCCTACGAGCAGATTACGGGCACGACGCTGACGCTGGAGCCGGGCGACGTGAAGGCCCGCATCGAGCGCAACCTGCGTGAGAAGGGCTACCTGAAGTAGCCCCCCTCCGGCACCGGCACGGGGCGCCTACGCGCTCCGGCCGAAGACGCGCTGGAAGACGTCGTCCATGTGGCGCGTGTGGTAGCCCGGGGAGAAGCAGTCGGAAATCTCCTCGGGCGTCATCATCTTCCGCAGGTCCTCGTCCGCGAGCAGGGCCTGCCGGAAGTCGAGTCCTTCCTCGTACAGCTTCATCGCGTTGCGCTGGACGATGACGTAGGCGGCCTGCCGGTCCATGCCCTTGCGCGCCAGCTCCAACAAGAGGCGCTGCGAGTTCACCACGCCGCCCAGCAGGTCCAGGTTCTTCTTCATCTGCTCCGGGTAGACGCGCAGGTCCTCCATCAGCCGCGCGAAGCGGATGAGCATGAAGTCCGCGAGGATGGTGGCGTCCGGGCCGATGACGCGCTCCACGGAGGAGTGGGAGATGTCCCGCTCGTGCCACAGCGCCACGTCCTCCATGGCGCTCACCGCGTAGCCGCGCAGCAGGCGCGCCAGGCCGGTGAGGTTCTCCGACAGAATCGGGTTGCGCTTGTGCGGCATGGCGCTGGAGCCCTTCTGTCCCGCGGTGAAGGGCTCCTCCGCCTCACGCACCTCCGTGCGCTGGAGGTGGCGAATCTCCACGGCGAACTTCTCGATGCTCGAGCCCAGCAGCGCCAGCGCGGTGAAGAACTCCGCGTGCCTGTCCCGCTGCACCACCTGGCTGGAGGCCGGCGCGGGCTTGAGGCCCAGCTTGCGGCAGACGTGCTCCTCCACTGCTGGTGGCAGGTGCGCGAAGGTGCCCACCGCGCCGGAAATCTTCCCCACGGCGATGCTCTCACGCGCGTGCTCCAGGCGCGTGCGGGCGCGGCGCAGCTCGTCGTACCAGATGGCCAGCTTGTGGCCGAAGGTGATGGGCTCCGCGTGGATGCCGTGGCTGCGGCCCATCTGCAGCGTGTGCTTGTGCTCGAAGGCGCGCTTCTCCACCGCGGCCATGACGCGGTCCACATCCTTCAGGATGAGCTCCAGCGCGTCGCGCAGCGTGAGCGCCAGCGACGTGTCCAGCACGTCCGACGACGTCATGCCCAGGTGCAGCCAGCGCGCGCTGGGCCCCACCCGCTCCTCCATGAAGGTGAGGAAGGCGATGACGTCGTGCTTGGTGGTGCGCTCAATCTCCTCGATTTTCGCCGCGTCCTCGGGCGTGAAGTCGCCCGCGCGAGCAAGGCAGTCCCGCAGCGCCTCGCGGGGCGCAAGCCCGGCCTCCACCATGCCCTCCAGGGCGGCGAGCTCCACGTCGCGCCAACGACTGTAACGGGCCTCATCGGACCAGAGGGAGGACATCTCCTGACGGCTGTATCGCGGAATCACTCGTAGACCTTCACGGCAAAGTCCCGCCGCGCCGCGAGCCGGAGGAGTTCCAGCACGGCGTCGGAGGACGGACCCAACTTCCTGGCGGCGGTGAGATTGAGAGACAAGTCCAGCCCCTCGGGCTGAACCACCGCCAGCGCTCCTGGATTCACCTTCTCGTGGATGATGCGGTTGGCCAGCCGCCCGGCCTGCTGGCCAATGGCCGTGGGACTGGGCGAGAGCGCCAGCGTGGCCCCTTCCTTCACCTGGCTGGGCGTCAACGCGGCCAGCGGCACCCGGTGCGCCGTCGCGAAGGCGATGAGCGCCTGGACGACCGCCGCGTTGCCCACCGTCTTGTCCGCCACCATCAGCAGCGCGTCCACCTTGCCCACCGCGCCGTCCAACGCCTTCTCCGCCCGGCCCCCCGCCTTCATCTCCAGCGGGAGGATGGACATGCCCTTCGAGGCCGCCGCCGCGCGGGCCTGCGTCACCGTCCCCGCCGAGAACCGCGGGTCATGCAGGATGCCCACGCGCTTCACCTTCGGCGACATGGCCTTCAGCGCCTCCAGCTCCGGCCCCATGTCGCTGGTGAGGGAGATGCCGGTGACGTTGGCGCCATCCAGCCCGTACTTCTCGTAGTAGGGCACCATGGCGAAGAGGACGGGCACGTCCTCGCCCAGCGAGCGCCGTGCGGCGTTGGCGGCCAGGGGACCCAGGGCCAGCACCAGCGCGGGCTTCTGCGCCGCCAGCTTCTTGAAGAGCCGCGCGGCCGCGCCCGCGCTTTCGTCCAGCATGACCTCCTGCACCTCCGCCCGAGCCTCCGCCGCGAACCCGGCGATGACGGAGGCATACGGCGCCAGGTGGGCGGACTTCACCGCCACCACGCGGGGACGGGCCGGCTGCTGCGCCACGGCCACCGCCGGCAGCAGCGCGACGAGGAGCGCGACGACGCAGCCCTTCATTGCCGCACGCTCGCGCAGCAGCGGAAGCCCACCGCGTTCGAGCGCTCCGTGGGCACGCCGTTGCTCCGCGCCGAGCAGCGTGACGCCGGGTCCGGCTGGTCGAAGGCGCCGCCCTTCAGCGCGTAGCCCTGGCCGTCCAAGCGGGTGGACGTCCACTCCGCCGCGTTGCCCGCCAGGTCCATCACCGCGTAGCCCGACTTGCACCGCGCGAAGCGCCCGGAGACCGCCAGTCCCCCCGAGGCCGCCGCGGTGTTGCACGCGCCCACGGCCTGCTCCTCGCCGAAGGGGAACCGCGAGTTGCCAGGGCCCTTGCATGCCTTCTCCCATTCCTCTTCCGTGCAGAGCCGCTTGCCCTCGCGCTCGCACGCGCCCCGCGCCTCTTCCCAGGCCACGGCCACCTTCGGCGCCGCGCCAGCCTGGTTGGGGAACTCGTACTCATCCACGCAGAAGGAAGACACCTGGATGCTCGCGACGGGGCGCTCGTCCGGGCTGGCCAGTGCGTCGTCGTCGCTCCGGCCCATCTTGAAGGCCCCGCCACTCACCAGCCGCATGCCCGCGGGACATCCCCCCACGGGCGCCGCCACCGCGGCCGCGCCACCAGCCCCGGCAGCAGGCGCCTCGCCACGAGCCCCCTGCCCTCCGGACTTCTGCAGCGCCTTGATGGCCAGGAAGCCCCCGCCCGCGCCCAACGCCAGGCAGCCGAGGACGAGCAGCGCCAGCCTCAGCATCGAACGCTGGGGCTTCGCCGCGCGCGTGGCGGACCTGGTGAGCACCGCTCCGCGCGGCGCGGCGCGAGCGCTGGAGCCTTCCGACGGCTCACTCCGCTTCGCGCCGGAGCGAGCGCCCGGGTCCGACACCTCCGAACCCCGGCGGCGGGTGCGAACACCGGAGTCCTCGGAGGCACGGCCGCGGCCACGGCTGCCGGTGTCCTCGGCACCGCCTTCGCTCGAACGAGACGACGCCTCGTTCTGCGCGCCGTCGCGAGCCCGTGAACGGGAGCGGCCCACCGCGGGCGCGGCGTCCAGCGTGGGCGCGGCGGGGCGGCCCGTGGGCACCGCGGGCGCCTCGTCCAGGGTCATCGCGCTGGAGCGGCCATCCGTCACCGCGGGGGCGTCCACCTGCGTGGGCGCGGCGGAGCGGCTCAGCGCGGCCTCGGACTCCTGCGCGGACGCGGCGCCACGCGCGCTGGTGTCCTCGGAGTCCTTCCGCGCCGGCGCGGAGCGGGAGGGCACGGGCGGAGACGACACGGGCCGCGAAGCGCTTCCCTGCGCCGAAGGTGCCGCCTTCGCGGCGACGGGCGGCGCGATGAAGGGCAGCGCCTGCTCCGTCAGGTGCTGCGGCGCGGACGCAGACGCGGGCTTGCCTCGGCCCATGATGGCGGCCAGCGACGCCGCGTCCAGCGGCTGCGTGGCATCCACCGGCGGCGGCAGGTCCGGGATGGGCGCGGGCGGCTTGGGCGCGGCGACCCCGGGCGGCGGAGGCAGGTCCTCCTCCTGCACGGCCGGGAGCATGCCCGTGGGCACCGGAGGCGGAGGCCTCGCCGCCTGCCTCGCGGTGTTCGCGGCCGACGAGCCCGGAGGGGCCGGGAGGCTCCGCGCGCGCGACACCACCGCGGCCGGCGTGCGCGCCAGGATATTGGAGAACTCGGTGAGGAGCTCACCCGCCGTCTTCGGACGGGCCAGCGGGTTGAAGTTGAGCGCGCGCCGGTACAGCGCCTCGATGGAGGTCGGCAGGTCCGGGTGGTGCATCGTCAGGCCGGGGATGACGCCGTCCTCGGGCACGAGCCCGGTGAGCAGTTCCCCCACGATGACCGCGAGCGAGTACACGTCCATGCGCGTGTCCAGCTCGCCCCCGCCCACGTACTCCGGCGCGATGTAGACGTCCGCGCGCTGCCCCTTCTGGGCCTGCACGAAGGGCAGGTGTGGCACGGCCAGGCCCAGGCCGTAGTCCGTCACCTTGAGCAGGTCCGGCAGGACGATGACGTTCTCCGGCTTGAGGTCGGAGTGCGGCCCGAAGCGGTGCGCCGCGTCCAGGGCCGCCGCCATCTGCGACAGCAGCGGCTCCACTTCCTTCAGCGAGAAGAGCTGCCCCCGCGCGGTGCGCTGCTCCAGCATCCGGCGCAGCGTCATGCCCTCCAGCAGCTGTAGGGTGATGAAGGGCCGGTCCCCATCCACGCCCTCCTCGTACACGCGCAGGAGGTTCGGATGGCTGAGCTTCTTGGCCACGCGCATGGACAGCGAAAACTGCATGCGCTCCTCGGGCTGCTGCACCAGTCGCGGGTGCACGGCCTTGAGCGCCACTTCGACGTCAATCTCCTCGTCCAGGGCCCGGAAGACGAAGCCCATGGGCCCGGAGCCCACCACTTCCTGGATGGCGTAGCGGCCGGCGACGACGTCCCCTGGCTTGTAGGGTGCGCCGTCCGCGTTGCGCCGGCGAGCCGCCCCGGCGGGAGGACGCGCCGCGGCATCGTGCTTCAGCCCACAGGTGGGACAGGTGTCTTGGGAGGCAGGAACGAGGCTGCCGCAGCGGTAGCAGAGCAAAGCTGGCGTACTCCAGGAGGCAGTCGGGGGGCCACCTCGGGGGAAGGCCCAGCCTCTTATTCTGCACGCTCCCCTGTCATCAAGGAACGCCGAGCGCGGAAGTCAGCGACTAGCGGCCCGTGGACCCGAAGCCATTTCCACCCCGGGAGGTTTCCTCCAGTACCTCCACCTCCTGGAGGGCGACGGGTGGCACGGCGGCCACCACCAGCTGGGCCACGCGGTCGCCCCGACGCAGGGTGAAGGGCTCGTTGGAGAGGTTGACGAGGATGACCTGCACCTCTCCCCGGTAATCCGCGTCCACCGTCCCCGGCGCGTTGAGGAGGGTGACGCCATGCCGCAGCGCCAGGCCCGAGCGCGGACGCACCTGCCCTTCGTACCCAGCGGGTAGCGCGAGCGCGAGCCCGGTGGGCACCGCCAGCCGCTCCAGGGGCCCCAGCACCCGCTCCCCGTCGATGTCCGCGCGCAGGTCCAGGCCCGCGGCCTGTGCCGTCTCGTAGCGGGGAAGTGGCAGGGGCTCCGCATGGGTGCGCACGCGGCGCACCTTCACCGTGAGGGGGGAAGACATGCGCTGGGACTAACACAGCTGCCGCCGCCTCGTGCCACGGCGGCGTGACAACCTGGAGCGTCAGGCCTCATGGCGCGGCGCCCTTCGCCACGGACCGCAAGGCGGTGCGGAACTTCAGCGGGTCCATGGGCCGCGCCGCCAGCTCCAGTTGGTAGTGCAGGTGGGGGCCGGTGGAGCGGCCCGTGTTGCCCGAGTGCGCCACCCGCTCGCCCCGGCGCACGCGCTGCCCCACCTTCACCAGCAGCTCCGAGTTGTGACAGTACGCCGTCGTCACGCCCCGCCCGTGGTCCACCACCAGCACGCGGCCATTCACGGCGTCCTCGCTGGCACGCCGCACGACGCCGTCCGCCACCGCCACCACGGGCGTCCCCACCGGCACGCCCAGGTCCACGCCGGTGTGCAGCTTCCGGCGCCCCAGCACCGGGTGGAAGCGCTCGCCGAAGGGACTCGTCACACGCGCGCTCTCATGGACGGGCCACGCCAGCCCGAAGGCGGTGGCCAGCGCCAGGGCCTGTGCGGCGCCCACGGAGGCGTCCTCGAAGCCCGGCGGGAGCTGCCCCGACAGGCGCTCCAGCGTGGGCGCCCCACCCTCCGCCGCCACCCGCTCCAGCGCGTAGCGCGCGGGGACTCGGCCCGCGAAGAGCGCCGTGAGCCGGGCCTCCTCTCCTGGAAAGTCCTTGGCCAGCGCCGTGTGCAGGCTGCGCGCGGCCGCCGGGCCCGTCTGCGGGTCCAACAGCGACGCGGCGGGGACGCCCAACTCCGCGGCCAGCTCCAGCGCGGGCTGGCGGGCTCGCACCTGTGCGCCCTTGAGCGCCAGGTGGGTTCCCCAGGCCAGGGCCTCCGCATCCGTGAGGGCCCGCGACAGGGGCACGTCGGGAGCCACCAGCGGCGTTGACAACGAGGTGCCACTGACGCCGTCGTAGTACGCGAGCAAGGGCCGTGCGGTGCTGCGCGTCCCCGTGGCCCACGCCGTGGCCTTGCGCACCAGCGCGCCCGCGGGCGTGTGGTGGTACGCGGCCCACAAGCACAGCGCCGCCATGCAGAAGTCCAGCAGTCCTTTCGCCTGGCGCGGGAACATGGGCACCTACCGGAAGAAAGACAGCAAGGGCGTCGCATCCACCACTGCCGCCACGGCCAGCGGCACCACCACCGCGCAGCCCAAGAGCCCGCGCCGCAAGGCCGCCCTGCCCCCGGCTTCCTCACACACCGCGTCCGCGTGTTGAAGGTTGCGCAGCACCGCGCGCCACCCGAGCGAAACCAGGACGCCCACCAGCGAGGCCACCGCCAGCACCCGGGCCGCCACGTCCGCCGCGCCGTCCCCGAAGAGCTCACGCCAGGAGAGGTACACCGAGCCCTGGATGAGCCTGGCCACCGCGCACGCGCCCGCCAGCACCACGGCCGCCGTCGCGAGAGGCCGCAGCCACCGCATGGGCGTGGGCTTGCGCAGACACCGCGACCACAGCTGCCTCCACGTCGGACGCGCGGCCTGCTGGGGCTCCAGCACCGCGCGCCACGCCTCCGTTGGAACCGGTGCGGCCGCCTCGCGGTAGCCCAGCGCGGGCAGCGCCAGCACCACGTCCGCCGCCAGCTCCCACGCGAGCGCGAGGAAGCGCGCGATCCGGGTGCGCTGCTCCAGCGACACCCACTCCACCAGGGGCGCCGTCAGCGAAGAGCGACCCACGAGCGCGTCGAAGCCCGCGTCCACCCGGTCCACCAGCGCCAGCAGCCGTTCATCCAGCGTGTCCGCCGCCGAGTGCACCCCCACCGCCACCAACGCGACCAGCCCCAGCGGCATGAACGCCCAGCGGAAGGCCCCCAGGAAACGGGAGACGTCCGCCAGGAAGGGCGTGGACGACGAGGCGGGCGGTGGTCGAGGTGGCAAACAGCCTCCTTGCGGCTGGGGCTCGCTCCTCAACGCACGGCCCGTCTGGAAGTGTCTAAGCCACCCCGGCCCGAAACGAAAACACCCCCTCCCGCGCGGTGGCGGAAGGGGGCGTCATGAGCGCCGGGCGCCCCGTGAGGGAGCCCGGGCTTTCGGGCACTAGGCCTTGGCGTCCGGCTGCGTGGGCGCGGGCGCCGGCTGCGCGGCGGCCTCACCCGCGGCGGCGGCACCCTGCTGCGCGGTCCGCTCCGCCATGGCCTCCTTGCGCGACAGGCGAATCTTGCCCGTCTTGTCGATGCTGACGACCTTCACCAGCACCTCGTCGCCCTCGTTCAGCACGTCGGAGACGCTCTTGACGCGCTTGTCGGACAGCTCGGAGATGTGGATGAGGCCGTCGGTGCCCGGGAACAGCTCCACGAAGGCGCCGAACTCGGCGATCTTGCGCACCGTGCCCGTGTAGATCTTCCCGATTTCGGCCTCGCGGGTCAGCGCCTGAATCATCGCGATGGCGGCCTTCACGGCGTCGCCGTTCGCGCTGGCGATGTCCACGCGGCCCGAGTCCTCGATGTTAATCGCGGCACCGGTGCGGGCGATGATGTCCTTGATGACCTTGCCGCCCGGCCCGATGACGTTCTTGATGAACTCGGGACGAATCTGGATGGTGGTGATGCGCGGCGCGTACTGGCTGATTTCCTTGCGGGACTCGGCCAGCGTCTTGAGCATCTCCCCCAGGATGTGGAGGCGGCCCTGACGCGCCTGCTCCAGGGCGCGGCTCATGATCTCCGTCGTGAGGCCGGTAATCTTGATGTCCATCTGGATGGACGTGATGCCCTTCGAGGTGCCGCACACCTTGAAGTCCATGTCGCCCAGGTGGTCCTCGTCACCGAGGATGTCGGAGAGGATGGCAATCTTGTCGCCCTCCTTCACCAGACCCATGGCGATACCGGCCACCGGGGCCTTGAGCGGAACACCCGCGTCCATCAGCGCCAGCGTGCCGCCGCAGACGGAGGCCATGGACGAGGAGCCGTTGGACTCCAGGATGTCCGACACCAGGCGCACCGTGTACGGGAAGGACTCGCTCTTCGGAATCATGTTGCGCAGCGCGCGCTCCGCCAGCGCACCGTGGCCGACTTCACGGCGGCCCGGGCCACGCAGCGGCTTCGTCTCGTTCACGCTGAACGGCGGGAAGTTGTAGTGCAGCATGAAGCGCTTGAACGCCATGCCACCCAGCATCTCCAGGCGCTGCTCGTCATCGCTGGTGCCCAGCGTGGCGACCACGAGCGCCTGCGTCTCGCCGCGCGTGAAGACCGCGCTGCCGTGGGTGCGCGGGAGCACGCCCACCTCGCACGTAATCTGACGGACCACGTCGTGGCCACGGTCGCCGATGCGGCCACCGTTGACCGTCATCTCGCGCATGTGCTCGTACTTCAGGTCCTCCACCACCGACTTGGCGTGCTTCTCCACCACCGGGGTGTAGCCGTCGCCCAGCTGCTCCTTGAGCCTGGCGAGCGTCTCCTTCTTCGTCTTGCCGAGCGACTCGTAGCGCGCGCCCTTCTCCTTGATGCCGTAGCCCGCCTTGATGCCGTCCATGGCCAGCTCGCGCACCTTGGCGCGCAGGCCCTCGTCCACGGCGGCGGGCTTGTCGAAGGCGCGGACCTGCTTCTTCAGCTCGCGCCGCAGCTCGTCCTGCAGGTCCAGCGCGGGCTGCGCCGCCGTGAAGCCGAAGTCGAGCGCCGCGACCATGTCGGCCTCGGAGACCTCCTCCGCGCCACCCTCCACCATGACGATGGCCTTGCGGCTCACCGCCATGATCAGGTCCAGGTCACTCTGCTCACGCTGCTTCGCGGTGGGGTTGGCCACCAGCTGACCGCCGACGCGGCCCACGCGGATACCGGCGATGGGGCCATCAAACGGGATGTCCGACGCCCACAACGCCGCGGAGGCGCCGGTGAGGCCGTGGATGTCACCCTCGTTCTCCGGGTCGGAGGAGATGACGCTGGCGATGACCTGCGTCTCGTACGCGTAGCCTTCGGGGAAGAGCGGGCGGCAGGAGCGGTCAATCAGGCGGCTGGTCAGCGTCTCCTTCTCCGTGAGGCGACCCTCGCGCTTGAAGTAGCTGCCGGGGATGCGGCCAGCCGAATACAGCTTCTCCTGGTACTCCACCGTCAGGGGGAGGAAGTCGATGTCCTTCTTCTCCCGGGCGCTCACCGCCGTCACCAGCAGCATGGTGTCGCCATAGCGAACCACCACGGAACCGTCGGCCTGCTTCGCCAGACGGCCCACTTCAATGCTCAGCTCGCTCTCGCCAATCTTGACGCTCTTCTTCAACATGTCCGTGCCTCTGGATTCGTCAGGGCGAAGACCCCACCGCGCGCACCCGGTCCGAGAAATGGACCCGGCACCCCGGGAGGGTCCTCGGGGTGTTTGAGCGGTCACCAGGGCCTCAAGACAGGCGCCAGTTGAGGCAACCGCCAGCATGTACTGCGGAGGGCGCTTGCGGAGCGCCGGAGGGATGTCTCGGAACTTTTGATCCCTGGTCGCAGGGGCCGACCGCAGTCAGCCCCTCCGAACGGAAACCAAAACCTCCGCAGCCACCACTCCCTTGCCCGCCTCCACCCACCGCGCTTCGACTGCTTCACTTCACTGCATGACTGCCTACGTCTTAAACGCGCGGGGCGCTGGTTTCTGCCAGCGCCCCGGGTCCTGCTCAACTGCCTACTTGCGGATGCCGAGGCCGTCGATGAGCTTCTTGTACCGCGCGACGTCCTTGGACTTCAGGTAGTCCAGCAGGCGGCGGCGCTGACCGACCAACTTCAGCAGACCGCGGCGGGAGTGGTGGTCCTTCTTGTGCGTCTTGAAGTGCTCGGTGAGCATGGTGATGCGCTCGGACAGCAGCGCCACCTGGACCTCGGGGGAACCCGTGTCCGACTCGTGGGTCCGGAACTTCGACACCAGCTCCGACTTACGCTCCTGGTGCAGCGACATGAGGCTCTTCCTTGCCCGCTCCGGTGGAGGTTGCTGCTCGCGTCACCACGGTCCGCGGAGGGGTACAGACCGGGTGCATCCTTCTAACGAGCGGGGGGGCTTATAAGCTTCACCCCCCGTGGGGTCAACCATCGACGCCTGCCCGCCAGCCCCGGAAAGTCCGGGACCGTGAGGAGACGTACAGCCACAACCCCACGAAAAATCCCGGCGTTACACCAGGACGCGCAGGTAGCGCAGGCGGCCACCCGCCACTTCGGCCACCGCCAGCAACGCGTCGTCCGGGCCCATGACGCGCACCCGTCCGGCCTTCCCAGCGGGGACCTCCACCGGGACGCCGTGGGAGACGCGCCTGGCGTCGGCGGCGCTCACCCGCACCTCCGGCAGCTCCACCAGCGCATGCGACATGGTCATCAGCCGGCTGGCCAGCGCGCCCTCCTTCAGCAGCGTCGGCACGTCCGCCAGCGGCAGCGCCTGCGCCAGGGAGAAGGGACCACTGGCGGTACGCCGCAGCGCCTCCAGGTGGGCTCCACAGCCCAGCGCCCGGCCCACCTCCTGGGCCAGGGTGCGCACGAAGAAGCCCTTGGAGCAGCGCACCGACAGCTGCAGGCGCTCCGCGGAGAAGTCCCGCAGCACCAGCTCGTACACCGTCACCTGGCGGGCGGCGCGCTCCACTTCCTCGCCCGCACGGGCCAGCTCGTAGAGCCGCTTCCCACCCACCTTGACCGCCGAATACATGGGCGGAATCTGGTCGAAGGTGCCCCGGAAGCGCGCCAGCGCGGCCTCAATCAAGGCGGGCGTCAGCGCCGGCACGGGCGCCTGCGCCGTCACCTGCCCTTGCGCGTCCAGGGTGTCCGTCTCCGAGCCCAGACGCACCGTGGCGTCGTAGGCCTTGTCGCCCTCGGTGATGAAGCCCGCGACCTTGGTGGCTTCCCCCAGGCAGAGCGGCAGCACTCCGGTGGCCAGCGGGTCCAGCGTCCCCGTGTGGCCCACCTTCTTCAGGCGAAGCAGCGAACGCACCTGGCGGACCACGTCGAACGACGTGGGGCCGGTGGGCTTGTCAATGACGAGGACGCCGTCCATGGCACGCCAATCGTGGAGGCCCGGGGCTGGACCTACCAGCCTTCCTTGTTGCGGACCTCGCGCAGCAGCCGGTCAATCTTGTCACCTTCACCCACCGATTCGTCGAAGGAGAAGTAGATTTCCGGCGACACGCGCAGGTTGACGGCGGACGTCACCTCGCGGCGCACGAAGCCCTTGGCGGCTTCCAGGCCCTGCTGCGTGTCCGCCCGCTCCTGCTCGCTGCCCATCATCGAATAGAAGACACGGGCCACGCGAAGGTCCGGGGAGACCTTCACGCCGGTGATGGTGATGAAGCCGATGCGCGGGTCCCTCAGCATGCCCCGGGTGAGCAAGTCACCAATGGCCGCCTGGATTTCCTGCCCCACGCGCTCCGGTCGGGAATGCGTCGTCATTTCTTCTCCCAGTCTCGCGGGTTGCGCAGGGAGCGGGCCCGAGCCCGCGCCTCGTCGAACGTCATCCGTCCACCGCTCGACGGAGACGGGCGGCCCGTGCCGCCGTCCATGCCGCCTTCATGGCGGCTTTCCCACTCTCCCAACCCCTCCGCCTCCGCGAGCGAGCCACGCTCGCCGCGCAGGAAGCGGGCAATGGCGGCCTCCGACTGCGCCGCCGCCTGCTCCGGGGAAAGGTCCAACGCCTCCGCGCCCTCATCCACGGCCCGCGCCGAGAAGGAACCTCGCGAGGCCGCCTGGCCACCCGCGAAGAGCTGGTCCCCGAAGCCGAGGATTTCCGTCTCCCGCGACAACAGCGGGGCGACATACATCTCCTCGACGAAGTGGATGACCTTCTCCAACTGCTCGTCCACGTGGCGACGCTCGTTGCCCACCACCGCGAGCGCCAGCGAGGCCTTCTGCCAGAGGTCCTGGTCATCGACCTCGGCCACCGCCACGTTGAAGCGGGCCTTGAGCCGGTCCGTCACCCGGCGGAGCACCTGCCGCTTGGACTTCAGCGAGCCGCTGTCCGGAATCTGCAGGGTGAGGCGTGCGACACCTACGAACATAAAAGTCCCCCATTGCCACGGGTAGCCCCGCCCGACGGCGGAGGCAACCCGGGCATCAGCACCCTGGGAAGATGGGGTCTTCCCAGGGTTTCAGGGAGGCGCCGGGGCTCTCCTGCAACTAGGAGAGGCTCTGCCGAGTCTCTTCGATCTCGTAGGCCTCGATGATGTCGCCCGGCTTGAGGTCGTTGAAGCTCTCGATGCCGATACCGCACTCGAAGCCCTGAGCGACTTCCTTGACGTCGTCCTTGAAGCGCCGCAGCGACGCCATCTTCCCGGAGAACAGCTGCTTGTTCTCGCGCATGAGACGGACGAAGGCGCCGCGCTTCATGACACCGTCCAGCACCGCCGCACCAGCGATGGTGCCCAGCCGCGGCACGTTGAAGGTGTTGCGCACCTCCGCACGGCCCAGCTTGCGCTCGGTGCGGATGGGCTCCAGCAGGCCCTCCATCTCCAACCGAACCCCGTCGATGAGCTCGTAGATGATGGAGTAGCTCTTGAGCACCACTTCCTGGGCCTTGGCCGCGGCCTCCGCCCCGGACTCCGGGTTGACGTTGAAGCCCAGCACGACGCCCTTGGAGGCCGCCGCCCGCATCACGTCACCTTCGGTGATGGCGCCCACGCCGGAGTGGACCACCTCCACCTTGACCTTGTGGGTGGCGAGCTTCTGGACGGCCTGCTTGACGGCCTCGGCCGAGCCCTGCACGTCCGCCTTGATGACGACGCGCAGCTCCTTGGGACCGCCGCCCGCCTTCGTCTTGGCGAACAGCTGCTCCAGGGACTCGCGGCTGACCTTGGACAGCTCGGTCTGCCGCTCCTTCATGTTGCGGTGCTCGGCGATCTGCTTGGCCGCCTTCTCGTCCGCCACCACGTTGATGGCGTCACCCGCGCTCGGCACACCGGACAGGCCGACGACCTCGGCGCAGTAGCCCGGCTTCACTTCCTTCACCTGCTCGCCGCGGCTGTTCGTCATCGCGCGGACGCGGCCGTAGTGCGAACCGGTGACGACGGCGTCACCCAGCTTCAGCGTGCCTTCCTGCACCAGCACCGTGGCGACCGGGCCACGGCCGCGGTCCAGCTTGGCCTCGATGATGGCGCCCACCGACGGGCGGCTCGGGTTGGAGGTCAGCTCGAGCACCTCGGCCTGGAGGGCCAGGTTCTCCAGCAGGAGCTCCAGGTTCTCCTTCGTCTTCGCGGAGACGGGAACCATGATGGTCTCCCCGCCCCACTCTTCCGGCACGAGCTCGTGGGTGGCCAGGTCCTTCTTCACGCGGTCCAGGTTCGCGCCCGGCACGTCGATCTTGTTGATGGCGACGACGATGGGAACCTCCGCCGCCTTCGCGTGCTTGATGGCCTCCGCCGTCTGGGGCATCACGCCGTCATCCGCCGCCACCACCAGCACCACGATGTCCGTCACGTCGGCGCCACGGGCGCGCATGGACGTGAAGGCCTCGTGGCCCGGCGTGTCGAGGAACGTCACGTCTCCCCGGGCGGTGGTGATGCTGTACGCGCCGATGTGCTGGGTGATGCCACCCGCCTCGCCCATCGCGACGTTGGCCTTCCGGATGGCGTCCAGGAGGCTCGTCTTGCCGTGGTCGACGTGGCCCATGATGGTGACGACCGGCGGACGGGGACGCTCGTTCTCGGGACGGACCTCCACCTCGGGCAGGTAGTCCTCCACCTCGAAGCCGACGCGGTCGATCTTCCAGCCGTAGTCGCCAGCGACCATCTCCGCGGTGTCCGCGTCCACCATCTGGTTGGCCGTGGCCATCTTCCCCATGCCCATCAGCTTCTTGATGAGCTCGGCGCTGCGCACACCCATGCGCTGGCCCAGGTCGGACACGGAGATGCCCTCCTGCAGCTTGATGACCTTCTTCTCCTCGGCCATCTGGGTGATCTGCGTCTTGGCGCCCTTCTTCGTGGGCTTGCGCTTCTTGCCACGGATGGGGATGGTGACGCGGCCCCAGACCATGTCCGTCAGTTCCTGCTTGGACACGCTCTGCGTATCACCGGTGGTGCGCTTGCGCTGGCCACGCTCCTTGTTCTTGGAGACGTCCACCAGCTCGCGGCCGCGGCCCAGGTGGTCCGGAACCACCTTGTACTCACGCCGCTCGGGGATGCCCGTGCGGCCCGGCGCCATGGGGTACTGCTTGGCCTGACCGGCCGTGGGCGTCACGCGGCGCACCTGGATGAGCGGGCGCGAGATGACGACGGCCTGGGTCGCCGTGGGACGGGCCGCGCCCGTGGGCGACACCTGAGCGTGCGGCACGCCGCCGACCATGATGGTGGGGCCCTGAGGTATCGGCGAGGCCGAGGCCGAGGCCTGCACTCCCGTGCCAGGCGCCGCGGTCGGACGCACCGGCCCCTGGCCGGGACGCCCTGCGCCCTGGTAGGAGCCCGGCCCCTGGTAGGACGGACGGCCGCCCGGACCACCGGGACGCCCACCCGGGCCGCCCGGACCACCGGGACGCCCACCCGGGACGCCCGGACCACCGGGACGCCCACCCGGGACGCCCGGACCACCGG